>JAIXVH010000385.1 GCA_027483125.1 Acetobacteraceae bacterium
AGGCGCCCGAGGACGAGGCCTTCGGCATCCACCACCACCCAGGCCTTCTGCACATCGGCAGGCTTGATGGAACGGGTTTGCGTGCTGAGCATTGGTCTTTCGCCGAGTAGGAAGGTGATAGGCGCGGCATATGCCCGCAAGCCCAGTCAGCGTCAAGCCTTTCTGATGGCGGTATCATAATACCGCCGCTGACGAAGAATCCTTGCGCCGCCAGGCCTGCCCCGCCACGCTGCCGCAAAACGACGGGAGGTCCGCATGTCCATCCATCGCCGCGCCGTGTTGATGGCGCCGCTCGCAGCACCCGCCTTGGCGCAATCCTGGCCGGCGGGGCAGCAGGTCTCGCTTGTCATTCCCTATTCGGCCGGTGGCGCCTCGGATGTCGTGGGGCGCATCATCCAGGGGGGGCTGCAGAAGCTCGGCGGGACGATCATCCTTGAACACCGCCCCGGCGCCACCACCACGCTCGCGGCGCGGCATGTGAAGGCGGCACGGCCGGATGGCAACACGCTGTTCATGGGGACCATCGCCACCTTTGCTTTGGCGCCCAATTCCTTCCGCAACCCGGGCTACGATCCGCTGGCCGATTTCACGCATCTGACCGAGGTGGTGGAATCCATCTCGGTGCTGGTGGCGCATCCGCGCTGGCAGAGCCTGGCGCAGCTGCTGGAGGCCGCACGCGCCAGGCCCGGCCAGCTCTCCTATGCCAGCTGGGGCGTCGGCAGCACGGCGCATCTGCCGATGCTGGAACTGCTGGGTCGCGCCAATGCCGATATGCTGCATGTGCCCTATAACGGCGCGCCGCCGGCGCTGACCGACACCATCGCCGGCCGCACCGATGCGATGATCGTGCTGCTGGCCGCGGGCCGCGCGCAGATCGAGGCCGGGCGCGTGCGACCGCTGGGCATGGTCAGCGGCACGCGCAATGATGCGCTGCCCGGCGTGCCCACCATCGCCGAGCAGGGCTTCGAAGGCTTCCGCCATTCCGGCTGGTTCAGCCTGCAAGCCCCGCCCGGCCTGCCGGTCGCTATCGCCGAACGCATCCGTGCCGCCATGCGCGAGCAGCTGGCCGACCCCGAGGTGCAGCGCATCTGCGCGCAGAATGGCCTGGCGCCGACGCTGCCCGAGCAGCAGGGCGAGGCACCGATGCGCGCGCGCATCACGCGTGAGCTGGTGCAGTTCCGCGAGCTGATGGCGCGGGCAGGCTTGCAGCCGGAGTAGCGCGAGCCGCGCATTGGACGCAGACTGCGCGAATGACGAACGAACCCCAGGGCTTGGCCCGCAATGCCTCCAACTATGGCGACCGGGAGCTGGCGCTCTATCTGCGCCGCTCCTTCGCCGCCTCGATGGGCTATTCGCGCGATGCGCTGTCCCGCCGCACCGTCGGCATTGCGGATACCGCATCCGACCTCAACAACTGCCACCGCTCCATCCCCGATCTGATCGAGGCGGTGAAGCGCGGTGTCATGCTGGAAGGCGGCCTGCCGCTGGCCTTCCCGACGGTGTCGCTCTGCGAGCCGTCGCTCACACCCTGCTCCATGCATTTCCGCAACCTGATGGCACTCGACACCGAGGCGATGGTCAGCGCGCAGCCCCTGGATGCCGTGGTGCTGGTGGGCGGTTGCGACAAGACCGTGCCGGCGCAGCTGATGGCCGCGATTTCCGCCGATGTGCCGGCGGTGATGCTGGTCACCGGGCCGATGTCGGCCAATCGCTACATGGGCGAGAGGCTTGCGGCCTGCACGGATTGCCGCCGTTTCTGGTCGCAATACCGCGCCGGCAATGTCAGCGCCGAGCGCATCGCCGTCATCGAGGAACAGCTGGCCGCGACCGCGGGCACCTGCGGCGTGATGGGCACCGCCAGCACCATGGCCTGTGTGGTGGCCGCCATGGGCTTCATGCCGTTGGAAGGTGCGAGCGCACCGGCCGTGCATGCCGACCGCCTGCGCATCGCCGAGGCCGCGGGGCGGCTGTGCATGTCCAAGACGCTGCGCCGCCCTTCGCAGGTGATGAGCCTGAAGGCGCTGGAGAACGGCATGCGCGTGATCCTGGCCTTGGGCGGTTCCACCAATGCCGTGGTGCACCTGGCCGCGATCGCCGGCCGTGCTGGGCTGGAATTCGACCTCAAGCGCTTCGATGCGATGAGCGACGAGACGCCTGTCCTGGTGGACCTGAAGCCCACCGGCGATGGCTATATGGAGGATTTCCACTTCGCCGGCGGCATGCGCGCGCTGCTGTGGGAATTGCGCGACCTGCTGCACCTGGACGCGACCGACTATGAAGGTCGCACCCTCGGCGAACGCATCGGCGAGACCGCGCCTTGGGTGGACCGCACCTATGTCCGTGCGCGCGAAACGCCGGTCTCACCGGTGGGTGGGCTGGTCACACTCTATGGCTCGCTGGCGCCGGATGGCGCCATCCTCAAGCGCAGTGCCGCCACCGAATCGCTGTTCGAGCACGAGGCGGAATGCCTGGTCTTCGACGGGCTGGAGGATCTGGCCGCCCGCATCGATCGCGACGACCTGCCGGTGACCAAGGACACCATCCTGATCCTGAAGAATGCCGGCCCGCTCTCGCCCTATGGGATGCCCGAGGCGGGGCACCTGCCCATTCCGCAGAAGCTGGCGCGGGCCGGTGTGAAGGACATGGTGCGCATGTCCGATTGCCGGATGTCGGGCACCGCCTATGGCACGGTGGTGCTGCACATAGCGCCGGAGGCGGCGGCGGGCGGCCCGCTGGCGCTGGTGGAAAGCGGCGATCGCGTGCGGCTGTCGATCAAGAACCGCAGCCTGGATCTGCTGGTGGATGAGGCGGTGCTGGCCACGCGCCGCGCCCAATGGACACCGCGCGCAAGGCCCGCGCGCGGCTGGGACCGCCTGGTGCATGACCAGGTGTTGCAGGCGCCGCGCGGCGCGGATCTGCGCTTCCTGACCGCGTCCGGCGAGTAGCTACCGCTCCAGCCGAACGCCGGTGCGCTGCACCACCTCCTGGTAGCGGCGCACTTCGCTTTCCAGGAAGGCGCGCGTGGTTTCCGGCGTGTTGGGCTGCGTCCAGATGCGCACGCCGGCGGTCAGGAAACGCTCGGCCAGTGCGGGCTCGCCGATGGCAGCGACCAACGCCGCGTTCAGCCGCGCGAGCACGGGCGCAGGCATGCCGGGCGGGCCGATGATCATGTTCCAGGTGGTCAGCTCAAAGCCCGGCAGCGCGCCTTCGGCCAGGGTCGGCAGGTCGGGGAAGGCGGGGAAGCGGTCGCGGCTGGTGACTGCCAGGCCGCGCACCAGGCCGGAGCGGATTTGTTCGGCAGCACTCGCCAGCACGGCGATGCCGAACTGGCCCTCGCCCTGGTGGATGGCGGTCAGCATTAGGCCGCCGCTGCGATAGGGCACATGGGTGAAGCGGTTGTTCAACTGCGTGGCCAGCATCTCCACGCCCAGATGCGGGATGGAGCCGACGCCGGAGGTGGCATAGGCCAGTTCTTCCGGCCGCGCCCCGCGCAGGCGGGCGATGGCCTCGGCGGCGGTGGTGCCGGGGAAGCGCGGGTTGGTGATCAGCACCATGGGTGCCACGCCGATCATGCCGACTTGCGTGAAGTCGCGCACCGGGTCGAATGGCGTCCCGCCTTGCAGCGCGGCCGGAGCGATGGCGTGGGACGACACTTCGATCAGCATCAGCGTGTGGCCATCAGGCGCCTGCCGCCGCAGCCAGTCGCCGGCCACCGTGCCGGATGCGCCGGGGCGGTTCTCCACCACGATGCGCGCGCCGCCGCCGATATGGTGCGCCAGGCGTTCGCTCAGCAGGCGGGCGGCGATATCGGTGGAGCCGCCAGGCGCGAACCCCACCGAGAGCGAGATGCTGCGCTCAGGGAAGGTCTGGGCAAGGGCGGCGAATGGTGCGCACAGCAGCGCGCAGAGAAGGGCAAGGCGACGCATGGAATCCTCCCGATTTTTCGGAAGCATAGTCGCCTTGCCGCCCGGCGTCAGCCGCGCCCTTCGAAGGGCATCTTGGTCGCCTTGATGGTCATGGTGAAGACGTTGGAATCCAGGCTCAGGCTGTCCATGAACACCACCGCCTTGCCGATATCATCCACATCTATCGTGGGTTCGGGCTTCAACTCGCCATTGGCCTGTTTCACGCCGCGCTGCATGCGCTGCGTCATCGGCGTGGCGGCATTGCCGATATCGATCTGGCCGGCGGCGATGTTGTATTTGCGCCCATCCAGCGCCAGGCATTTCGTCAGGCCCGTGATGGCGTGCTTGGTGGCCGTGTAGGGAATGCTGTCGGGCCGCGGCGTGTGCGCGCTGATGCTGCCGTTGTTGATGATGCGACCTCCCTGCGGCGACTGCTCCTTCATCATGCGGAAGGCGGCCTGGGCGCAGAAGAAGCTGCCGTTCAGGTTCACGCCCACGATCTCCAGCCATTTCTCGCGCGGCAGGTCTTCCAGCAGCACACCGGGCGCGTTCATGCCGGCATTGTTGAACAGCAGGTCCAGCCGGCCCCAGCGCTGCGCGATGGCGGCAAACAGCGCATCGACCTGTTCGGGCACCGCGACATCGGCGCTGAAGGGCAGGGCGTCCACATCCGCGCCGGCCATGCTGGCGGTTTCCTGCAACGCGTCCAGCCTGCGGCCGGCCAGTGCGACCGCATAACCCGCGTTGAACAATGCCAGCGCGGCGGCGCGCCCCACGCCGGTGCCGGCGCCTGTGACCAATGCGATGCGCTTCGCCATCCGGCGATCCTCCCTGTCGATGTCGCGGGCAGATTGCGTCGCGCCGCGAGGCGCGCAGATTGCGCTGGTCGTGCGCGGGCCGCAATCTGCCCGGATGACGGAGGAAGCGATGGACTATACCTGCGCGCCCGCGCTCGAAGTCACAGGCCAGCCGCGCTGGCGCGCGCCCGATGGCGCCTGCGACTGCCATTTCCACATCTTCGGCCCCTATGACCGCTACCCGCTGAGTGCTGCGCGCCCCTACACGCCGC
This sequence comes from Acetobacteraceae bacterium, assembly GCA_027483125.1. Lineage (GTDB taxonomy): Bacteria > Pseudomonadota > Alphaproteobacteria > Acetobacterales > Acetobacteraceae > Rhodovarius. The sequence continues at coordinate 4,975 of JAIXVH010000385.1, forward strand.
CGCCGGCGACCATCCCGCATTACCTGACGGCGGCGCGCGCGCTGGGGCTGACGCGCTTCATCATCGTGCAGGCCAGCGTCTATGGCACTGACAATGCCGTCACGCTGGATGCGGTGGATGGCCTGGGGGCGGCGAATGCCCGCGCAGTCGTGGTGGTCGATGACAGCGTGGACGATGCGGCGCTGCGCGCCATGCATGCGCGCGGCGCGCGCGGCGTGCGGTTCAATGCGGTTTCGGGCAATGGCACGCCGCTGGAGCAGTTGCGCGCACTGGCGCGCCGCATCGCGCCGCTGGGCTGGCATATCCAGATCTACGCCAAGGGCGCTGGGATGGTCGATCTCGCGCCCGTGCTGGCGGAACTGCCGGTGCCGATCGTGCTTGACCATATGGGCGGCGCGCCCGCGGTCGAGGGGCCTAACGGCCCGGTCGTGCGCGCCGTGTTGCGGCTGCTGGAAAACGGCCGCACCTGGATCAAGCTTTCCGGCTATCGCTCCAGCGCGGCACCTTGGACCGACCTTGCGCCGCTGGCGCAGCGCTACATTGCGGAAGCCGCGCATCGCTGCGTCTGGGGCACCGACTGGCCGCATACGCAGATCGCGCGGCCCGAGGACATGCTGGATGACGCGATGCTGTTCGACTGGCTGGGCGATTGGGCGTCAGATGACACCACCCGCCAGCGGATTCTCGTGGAAAATCCATCGCTTCTCTATTTCTCGCCGTAAGGGGCTTTAATTCGGACGCCAAAGGTCCTATTTGCCGGTCATCACAGCCGGAGACGGGCCATGCTGCGATTGTCGAAGCTCACCGACTACGGTGTCGTGGTGCTTTCGCGCCTCGCCGGCACCGGGGCGCGTGTGGCTGCGGTGCCGGAACTGGCGCTGACCACTGGCCTGCCAGAACCCACTGTGGCGAAGGTTCTCAAGACCTTGGCGCAGGCGGGCTTCGTGGACAGCACCCGCGGTGCGCGCGGCGGCTACCGCCTGGCCCGCGCGCTGGAGGATATTCCGCTCGCCGAAGTGATCGTCGCCTTCGAAGGCCCGATCGCGCTGACCGCCTGCGTGGATGGCGCGACCGGAGGGTGTGAATCCGCCGGCCTCTGCCCAGTTCATGGCCGCTGGGACCCGGTCAACCGAGCTGTGCGCGAGGCGCTGACCAGGATCACGGTTGCCGACCTTGCCAGCCCCAATGCCTTCGTTGAAACCCGCGCGCCCGCCTATACCTGAGGAACACTATGCCAGCCGTTGCAGAGACCATCGAGGCCGTCCAGTCCGTCACCGAAGGCGGCTACAAATGGGGTTTCTCGACCGATATCGAGATGGAGTTCGCGCCCAAGGGCCTGAACGAGGATATCGTGCGCTTCATCAGCGCCAAGAAGAACGAGCCGGCCTGGTTGCTGGAATGGCGGCTGAAGGCGTTTGCCATCTGGCAGAAGATGGAGACGCCCGTTTGGGCCGCGGTGCAGCACCCGCCGATCGATTTCCAGGACGCGTTCTATTACGCCGCCCCCACCAATGCGCAGAAGCCCAAGAGCCTGGATGAGGTCGATCCGGAGCTGTTGAAGACCTATGCCAAGCTTGGCATTCCGCTGAAGGAACAGGCGATTCTGGCGGGCGTCGAGGGGGCGGGCGACACGCCGGCCGAAGGGCGCATGCCGATTGCGGTGGATGCGGTGTTCGACAGCGTGTCCGTGGCGACCACCTTCAAGGATCGGCTGGAGAAGGATGGCATCATCTTCTGCTCGATCTCGGAGGCGGTGCACAAGCACCCGGAATTGGTGCGCGAATATCTGGGCTCCGTGGTGCCGCAGGCGGATAACTTCTACGCGGCCCTGAACAGCGCGGTCTTCACCGATGGCAGCTTCGTCTACATCCCCAAGGGCGTGCGCTGCCCGATGGAGTTGTCCACCTATTTCCGCATCAACGCCAAAGGCCCCGGGCTGTTCGAACGCACGCTGATCCTCGCCGATGCGGGCAGCCATGTGAGCTATCTGGAAGGCTGCACGGCGCCGCAGCGCGATGAGAATCAGCTCCATGCAGCGGTGGTGGAACTGGTCGCGCTGGATGACGCGACGATCAAGTATTCCACCGTGCAGAACTGGTACCCTGGCGATGCCGAGGGCAAGGGCGGCATCTACAACTTCGTGACCAAGCGCGGCGCCTGCCGCGGTGCGCGGTCCAAGATTTCCTGGACGCAGGTGGAGACCGGCAGCGCCATCACCTGGAAGTATCCATCCTGCATCCTGCTGGGCGATGACAGCGTGGGCGAGTTCTACTCGGTGGCGATCACCAATAACCGCCAGCAGGCCGATACCGGAACCAAGATGTTCCATATCGGGCGCAACACCAAAAGCACCATCGTGTCGAAGGGCATCTCCGCCGGCCGTGGCCAGAACACCTATCGCGGCCTGGTGCGCATCAGCCCCAAGGCCGTCGGCGCGCGCAATTTCACGCAATGCGACAGCCTGCTGATCGGCGATCAGTGCGGCGCGCACACCGTGCCGTATATCGAAAACCGCTGCATGTCCGCGAAGGTCGAACATGAAGCGACGACCAGCCGCATCGCCGAGGACCAGCTCTTCTATTGCCGCCAGCGCGGCCTGACGGAGGAGGAGGCGGTGGGCCTGATCGTCAACGGCTTCTGCCGTGAGGTGCTGAAGGAATTGCCGATGGAATTCGCGGTGGAAGCGCAGAAGCTGCTGGCTATCAGCCTTGAGGGGAGTGTTGGTTGATGTTGAAGATCGAAGGGCTGACCGCCGAGATCGATGGCAAGACGATCCTGAACGGGATCGACCTGGAACTGCCGACCGGCGAAGTGCACGCCATCATGGGGCCGAACGGCTCGGGCAAGTCCACGCTGTCCTATGTGCTCTCCGGCCGCGAGGGCTATGAGGTGACGGGCGGCTCCGTGACCTTCAACGGCATCGACATTCTGGCGATGGAGCCGGAGGAGCGTGCGGCCACCGGCCTGTTCCTGGCCTTCCAGTACCCGGTCGAATTGCCCGGCGTGGGCAACGCGAATTTCCTGCGCACCGCGCTGAACGCGCAGCGCCGCGCGCGCGGCGAGCCGGAAGTGGATGCCATGCAGTTCCTCAAGCTCGCGCGCGCCAAGATGAAGGCGCTGAACATGCCCGAGGACATGCTCAAGCGCGGCGTGAATGTCGGTTTCTCCGGCGGCGAGAAGAAGCGCAATGACGTGCTGCAGATGGCGCTGCTGGAACCCAAGCTCGCCATCCTGGACGAAACCGATAGCGGCCTTGATATCGACGCGCTGAAGATCGTGGCCGATGGCGTGAATGCGCTGCGCGGGCCGGCGTTTTCCGCGCTGGTCATCACCCATTACCAGCGGCTGCTGAACTACATCGTGCCCGATCGCGTGCATGTGCTGATGGGCGGGCGCATCACCCGCTCCGGCGGCCCGGAACTGGCGCATGAGCTGGAAGCGCAGGGCTACGGGCAGGCCGCGGCATGAACGCCATCACCCCGATCAACAACGCCGCGAATTTCCTTCGCCGCGCGGAGGGGCTGTCCGCGCCGGGATGGGCAGTGGCACTCCGCGCGGCCGGCCGGGACGCGCTGGCCGCCCGCGGCATGCCCACGCGCCGCGCCGAGGCGTTCAAATACACCGACCTGGCGCCGGTGCTGAATGCGGGTTTCGTGGCACCCACCGGCTCGCGCAATGTGCCGCCGATGCCCGCGCAGCGTGGCCGCGCGCGACTGGTCTTCGTGGATGGCGTGCTGCGCGGTGATCTCTCGACGCTGCCGCCGCGGCCGCTGTCGGACATGGCCGCCGTTCTAGGCGCGCTGACCACGCCGGATACGCAGCCCATCACCGCGCTGAATGCGTCCTTCGCCGAGGACGGCCTGGTGCTGGAGATTCCGGCCGGCGAGGATGCCGGGCTTGTCGAACTGCTCAGCATCGTGACGGATGGCGCGATCGCCTTTCATCCGCGGCACATCATCCGCCTGGGCGCGGGCGCGAAGCTGGCCTTGCTGGACACCGCCCAGGGCGCGGATGGCATCGCCTATCTGCACAACCCGGTCTTCGAGGTGTCGCTGGCCGAGGGCGCCACGCTTGCGCATGTGCGCGTGCAGGCCGAAGGGCGCGCGGCGTTCCATCTGTCCTCCGTGCATGCGGCGATCGGCGCGGGTGCCACCTATGACAACTTCACGCTGAACGCCGGCGGGCGCATCGCGCGCAATGAAATCCACGCCGCGCTGAACGGCGCGCAGGGCGCCTGCCACATGAATGGCGCGCAACTCGGCACCGATGGCCAGGTGGTGGACACGACCACGGTGCTGCATCACGCGGCCCCCGATTGCGCCTCGCGCCAGACCTACAAGACCGTGCTGAAGGGCCGCGCGCGTGGCGTCTTCCAGGGCAAGATCTTCGTGGCGCAGGTGGCCCAGCGCACCGATGGCTACCAGATGAACCAGGCGCTGCTGCTGTCGGAAGACGCTGAGATGGACAGCAAGCCGCAGCTGGAAATCTACGCCGATGACGTGAAGTGCAGCCATGGCGCCACGGTCGGCGCGCTGGATGCCGAGCAGCTCTTCTACCTGCGCGCCCGCGGCATTCCGGCCGATGAGGCGCGCGCCATGCTGGTCGAGGCCTTCCTGACTGAAGCCGTGGATGGCGTAGCCAACGAAGAATGCCGCGCCGCACTCGATGAAGCGGTGCGCAGCTGGTGGGCGCGGGAAGCGTGATGGACGGCGCCGCACCCAGCTTCGACATCGCGCGTATCCGGGCGGATTTTCCGATCCTGGCGAGCGAGCATCGCGGCAAGCAGCTGGTGTTCCTGGACAGTGGGGCCTCGGCGCAGAAGCCGCGCCAGGTGATCGACGCGATGGTCGATTGCATGCGCTCGGCCTACGCGAATGTGCACCGCGGCGCCTATCATTTGAGCGAGGCGGCGACCGCCGCCTTCGAGGCTTCGCGCGAGGCCACAGCGCGTTTCCTGAACGCGCCGAGCGCGCTGGACATCATCTTCACCAGCAACTCCACCATGGCGATGAACCTGGTCGCGCACAGTTTCGGGCGCGGCGTGCTGAAGCCCGGCCAGGCGGTGGTGGCCTCCGAGATGGAGCATCATGCGAACCTGGTGCCCTGGCAGATGCTGCGCGACGCGCATGGCACGGAATTGCGCATCTGTCGCATCACCGATGCAGGCGAACTGGACCTCGGGCACCTGGCCGAATTGCTCGCCGATGGGCGCGTGGGCCTGGTGGCCGTCACGCATATGTCCAACGTGCTGGGCACCGTGACGCCCGCAGCGCAGATCGCGCGCATGGCGCATGAAGCGGGCGCCAAGGTCCTGTTCGACGGCAGCCAGGCCGCCGTGCATCGGCGCGTGGATGTGCAGGCGCTGGATGCGGATTTCTACTGCTTCACTGGCCATAAGCTCTATGGCCCCACTGGCATCGGTGTGCTCTACGCGCGCGCCGAATTGCAGCGGGCAATGCCGCCCTTCCTCGGCGGTGGCGACATGATCGCGACTGTCGGCCTGCACCATTCCACCTGGGCTGAGCCGCCCGCCAAGTTCGAAGCCGGCACGCCGCCGATCATCGAGGCTATCGGGCTGCACGCCGCCATCAACTATGTCGAAGCCATCGGCATGGGCGCGATCGAGGCGCATGAACGCGCGCTGGTGGACCACGCCATGGCCACCCTCTCGCGCGTCGATGGGCTGACCATCCATGGCCGCGCGCAGGACCGCGGCGGCGTCTTCGCCTTCGGCCTGGACACCGCGCATGCGCATGATGTGGCGACCCTGCTGGACCGCGCAGGCATCGCCGTTCGCTCGGGCCGGCATTGCGCGGAACCGCTGCACGAGCGCCTGGGAGCGGAGGGCGGCACCTGCCGCGCCAGCTTCGGCCTCTACACCACGACCACCGAGATCGATTACCTGGCGGAAACGCTGGTCTCCGCCCGGAAATTCTTCGCATGAGTTTCTCGGAACTGCGCGATCTGTACCAGGACATCATCCTGGACCATGGGCGCAAGCCGCGGAATTTCCGCAGGCTGGACGCGCCCACGCATCGCGCGCGCGGCGACAACCCGCTCTGCGGCGACCGGATCGAGCTGTTCCTGGATATCCAGCGCGAACACATCGTGGACGCCGCCTTCATCGGCCGCGGCTGCGCCATCAGCGTTGCCAGCGGGTCGCTGATGACCGAGACGCTGCCCGGCAAGACACCCGCCCAGGCGCGCGCTCTCTCCGACGCCTTCCGCGCCTTCGCCATGACTGGCATTTGCCCGGCCTGCGACGCGGAAGCGATGGAACGCCTGACCCCACTGGCCGGCGTGCATGAGTTCCCCAGCCGCGTGAAATGCGCGACGCTGCCCTGGGTCGCGCTGAATGCAGCGCTCGACGGCCAGGGCCAGGAGGCGAGCAGTGAGTGAAGTATCCACCTGGACGCCCGATGGCGAACAGCACCCTCCGGTGACGGAAGAGGGCGTGATCGGCGCGCTCAAGACCGTCTTCGACCCGGAAATCCCTTGCGACATCTACGAGATCGGCCTGATCTACGCGATCGAGATCGCCGATGATGGGGACGTCAAGATCGAGATGACGCTGACCACACCTTCATGCCCCTCCGCCCAGGAACTGCCCGAACAGGCGCGCGAGGCGGTGCAGGCGGTGGCCGGCGTGAAGCAGGCCCGGGTCGAGATCGTGTGGGACCCGCCCTGGGACCCCTCGCGCATGTCGGAAGACGCGCGGCTTGCGATGAATCTGTTCTGATGGAGGCCCGGCCATGAGCACGACCACCGAAAAGCCCCGCGCCCGCGCGCTGCCGCCGCTGATCTCGCTGTCGGAGCTGGCGGTCGAGAAGCTGCGCGGCTTCTACGCCAATGCCGAGGCCGGCAAGCTGCTGCGCATCAGCACCAAGACCAAGGGCTGCTCCGGCATGGCCTATGACCTGCAATTCGTGGACGAGGCCGGCCCGAACGATGAACGCGTCACCGACCAGGGCGTGACCATCCTGGTGGACCGCAAGGCCACGCTCTATCTGATCGGCACGATGATGGATTACGAGGTGAAGCCCATGTCCCAGGGCTTCGTCTTCGTGAACCCGAACGAAAAGGGCCGCTGCGGTTGCGGCGAGAGCTTCCACGTCTGAAGCACTCGACGCGCTGGTATCACAGCGCGCTGGACCAATCCGCCGGAAAGAACCGGAAGCCCTCGCCCATCGGCCCGATGCGACCCACCGCCGGGAAGGGGAAGTGATACGCTGTCATCAGCGCGCGCTCTGCGGCGATGCGCCCGAACAGCGCGCGCCGCGTGGCCGCAGCCGTCGCCCCGTCGATGTCGAACACCGAAGCCCAGCCAGGGTTGCGCAGGAACAGTTCGGGGCGTGATGCGGCGTCGGCCGTCACGAACAGCTGTGCGTTGCCATCGGCAACATGGAACACCGTGTGGCCCGGCGTGTGCCCATAGGCCGCAACCGCGCGCACGCCCGGCATGATCTCGGCGCCGGCGGCGAAGCGTTCCACGCGTTGGCCGTAGGGGCCGAAGCGCCGCGCCACATTGGCGAAGGTGCCGCGCTGCGCCTGGGGCGCGCGACCTTCATTGGCGGTATCGCCCCAGAAGGCCATCTCGGCCTCCGGCACAAAGACCTGTGCATTGGGGAACACCACCGCGTTCTGCGCCGTGGTCAGCCCGGTGATGTGGTCGCCATGGAAATGGCTGACCAGGATGCGTGTGACGCGGGCGGGGTCGAGGCCGGCTGCCGCCATGTTCTGGATCATGCCGCCGCTGGTCGGCACCAATTGGCCGCCGGTGCCGGCATCGAACATGGTCAGCCCCGCCGGCGTTTCCAGGAAGGTGACGATATAGGGGTTGGCCAGGCTCGTGGTGGACAGCATGGCATCGCGCAGCGCGCCTTCCACCGCGGCGGTGTCCGCGTTCATCACCCAGCCGGTGCCGGGGTTCTGGCGCGTGGCGAAGCCGTCCCAGATGGTGGTGGCGGTGAAGCTGCCGACGCGGAAACGGTGGAAGCCCGGCGCCTGCGTTGGCGCTGGCGCCGCGGGCGCGGCCGTCTGCGCCGCGGCGGGGCGCAGCAGCGCGGGCGCTGCCAGTGCACCCAGCATCATGGAACGACGTGCGGTCATGGCGCTCTCTCCTTAAACGGCGGTTGCCCAGTCGGCCGGGACGAAGCCGAAACCCTGCGTGTGCCTGGTGATGAAGCCGCTGGCCGGGAAGGGGAAGTGATAGCCGGTGACGCGGATGCGATCGGTCGCGACCATGTCGAAGACGCGGCGGCGGACGGCGACGGCGGCGTCGCCATCGAAGTCGAAGACGATCTGCCAATCCGGCCGGCGGGCCATGATTTCCGGGCGGTTCACGGTGTCGGCCAAGAAGATCATCTGCTCCGCGCCGTCATGCAGGCGCAGCAGCGTGTGGCCGGGCGTGTGGCCATGCGCGGGGATCGACGCCACCCCGGGAATCACCTCGCCGCCGGGCGTGTAGGGCGTCACGCGGCCTTGGTAGGGGGCGAAGCGGCGGGCGGTGTTGGCGAAGGTGGCGCGCTGGCCTTCGGGGCTGCGGGTTTCGTTGCCGGCATCGGTCCACCAGGCCCATTCGGGGGCGGGGACCAGCACCTGCGCATTGGGGAAGGCCCGGCCGCCCTCGGCGTTCAGAAGGCCGTTGATATGGTCGCCATGAAAATGGCTGTGGATGACATGCGTGACGCGGGCGGGGTCGATGCCGGCGGCGGCCATGTTGGCGATCATGCGGCCGGCAGTGGCGCCCGCGGGTGTCACGCCATTGCCGGTATCGAAGACCAGCAGCGTGTCGCCGCGCTGCGCGAAGGTGACGGTGAAGGGGATCGCCAGTTGGTCGCCTGGCATGAAGCTCTCCGCCAGCACGGCCTGGACGTCCGCCAGCGGCGCGTTGCGCACGAAGCCCTCGACCGGGCGGCGGAAAAACCCGTCGGAGACCGCTGTGACCAGCCAGCCACCGACGCGGTAGCGGAAGAAGCCAGGCGCCTGGCCGGGCGGCATCAGCGGCCCTGGCTGGGCCGCGGCGGGCAGGCTGGCGGCGGCTGCGATGGCAGCGGCACCGGCGAAGGCATGGCGGCGGGCGAGGAACATGCGGCGTCTCTCCTGGATCTAGGTCAGCGTCATGCCTGCAAAACCGGAGAAAATCCACGTCGAAATACGCAGGCATCTCGACGCCAGCAGGTGGCCGCAATGGGCATGTGGAATCCGATGACGGGTTGCTGAAATGTGATCTCTTGGTGCCCATGGGCATGGGGTGCAGGGCGCATGGGCACCACCGATCCGGGGCAGCAGTTCGCCTGCAGCCATTGCGCGGGTTTCGGAGGCGCTGCGGATTTCGTGGCCGCGGCGTTGGTCGTCGCAGCGCACCATATATGCCCTTATTCGAAGGCGATGCGCGGCAATATCAACGTGGCGCTTTTGGTGGCGTGAATCCGATCACCGCCTCCACATGCGGTGACCACAGAAACTGGTCGATGACCACGGCGCTGCTGGCGCGATAGCCGGCAGCGTGCAGCGTGCGCGCGTCGCGCTCCAGCGCCACGGCATTGCAGGAGACATAGACCAGTGGCGGGCCAGGCGCGCGGATGATCTGCGCGATCTGGTCGGTGGCGCCGGCATAGGGCGGGTCCAGCACGATGGCGCTGGCGGCCTTCATCTCGGCGGGCAGCAGCGGTTGGCGGAACAGGTCGCGGCGTGCTGCGGTGACGCGGCCGCCGGCGGCGCGGGCTGCGGCATCGAGCGCTGCTGTGGCATCGGCAGCACCTTCGAAGGCCTGCACGGGTGCCAGTTCCGCCAGCGGGAAGGACAGCGTGCCGACGCCGGCGAAGAGGTCAATGATCGGGCCGCGTTTGCGCTTGGCGGGAAGGGCGGCGAGGACGGCTGCGATGATTGCGGCCTCACCATCCGCGGTGGCTTGCAGGAAGCCGCCGGGGGGTGGTGAGACATGCTTGCCCGCGAAGGCATGGCGCACCGGCGCACGCTGCACGGCGATGCCGGCGCGGGTGGCGATGCGAGGGATGCCCGCATCCTCCGCGAACCAGGCCAGGCGCTGGGTGTCATGGGCGGTGAGCGTGGCGTCCAGTCGCAGCAGGATGTCGGGGCCGCTGTCCAGCATGTTGATCGCCGCATCGGCGCGCGCGTTGAAGCCGGAGAGCGAGCGCATGGCGTCCGCCAGCCGCGGCAGCAGCGCCAGCAGGTCAGGGTGCAGCAGGCGGCAATCCGGGATGTCCAGCACGCCGCCGGGGCCGTGGAAACCGATGGTGACGGCGCCATCAGCGCGCCGCAGAACCGACAGATCAGCGCGGCGGCGTGTGCCGGGGCGGGACTGGTGCGCGAGTGTCACCGGTATGTCCTGACCGGCACGCCGCAGCGCCGCTTCGACGCGACTGCGCTTCCACTCGGCCTGCGCCGGCAGCGCCCAGTGTTGCAGGGCGCAGGCGCCGCAGATGGCGGCGTGCGCGCAGGGTGGGGTGACGCGTTCGGGCGATGCGGCCAGCACGGCGTCCAGCGCGGCGCGGTCGGGCGCGATGGGTGTGGCTCGCACGGCTTCACCCACCAGTGCGCCTGCGATGAACACCGGCCCGGGGGCGATGCCATCACCCGCGGTGCCGAGCTTCTCGATGCGGTATTCCGTGCTCACCCGAAGGCGTTCAGCCCCGTGATGGCTCGCCCCAGGATCAGGGCATGCACGTCATGCGTGCCTTCATAGGTGTTGACCGTCTCCAGGTTCATCACGTGGCGGATGACATGGTATTCGTCCACGATCCCATTGCCGCCATGCATGTCGCGCGACATGCGGGCGATGTCCAAGGCCTTGCCGCAATTGTTGCGCTTGATCAGGCTGATCATCTCGGGTGCTGCGCGACCTTCATCGAACAGTCGGCCAACGCGCAGCGCCGCTTGCAGGCCGAGCGTGATCTCGGTCTGCATATCCGCGAGCTTCTTCTGGATGAGCTGCGTGGCTGCCAGCGGCTTGCCGAACATCTTGCGGTTCAGCGTGTAGTCGCGCGCGGCGTGCCAGCAGAATTCGGCGGCCCCCATCGCACCCCAGGCAATGCCATAGCGGGCGCGGTTCAGGCAGGAGAAAGGTGCCGCGAAGGACTTCGCGCCGGGCAGGCGGTTTTCTTCCGGCACGAAGACGTCTTCCATCATGATCATGCCGGTGATGGAGGGGCGCAGGCTGAACTTGCCCTCGATCTTGGGCGTGGTCAGGCCCTTCATGCCGCGCTCCAACAGGAAGCCGCGCAGCGTGTCGGATTCATCCTTGCACCACACGACGCAGACATCGGCGATCGGCGAATTGGTGATCCAGGTCTTGGAGCCGTTGATGATCCATCCGCCATCCACCTTCTTGGCGCGGGTGCGCATGGAAGAGGGGTCGGAGCCCGCATCAGGCTCTGTCAGGCCGAAGCAGCCGACCCATTCGCCGGTGCGCAGCTTGGGCAGGAATTTCTGGCGCTGTTCCTCGGAGCCGTATTGGTGGATCGGGAACATGACCAGGCTGGACTGCACGGAAAACGCCGAACGATAGCCGCTGTCCACGCGCTCCACTTCGCGCGCCATCAGGCCATAGGCCACATAGGACACGCCGGCGCAGCCATAGCCTTCGAGCGTGGCGCCCAGGAAACCCTGCTCGCCAAAGGCGTTCATGATGGAGCGGTCGAAGGTTTCGTGCCGGTTGGCCATCAGCACGCCGGGCATCAGCCGGTCGGCGCAGAAGGCGCGCGCGGCTTCCTGGATCAGGCGTTCATCTTCGGTCAGCTGCTCGCTCAGCAGGAAGGCATCATCCCAGACGAAGCTGGCGCGGGGGGGCGAGATCGCGTTCATGGCGTTGTCCTCGGTAGGTGCCGCCGGGCGTGCCCGGCGGGAGAAACATCAGGCGGCGGGTGCGGCTTCTTCGGCAGGCTCGGTCGCGGGCGCTGGGCGCGCGCGGCGGGCCTGGACCAACATGAAGGCGGGCGTGGCATCACCGAAGCCGCGCACGGAGGGGCCGAGATCATCGCGACGATAGCGGTCGCGGCGGTCGTCATCCCGCACGGCGCGGGGCCCATCATCGCGCGGCGGGCGCGCATCATCCCGGCGCGGACGATCCTCGCGCGCGGCGCGCGGGGCGTCGTCCCGCGGCGGGCGCGAAGAATCATCCCGCGGCGGGCGCGAAGAATCATCGCGCGGCGGGCGCGGAGCATCATCCCGGCGCGGGCGATCATCACGACGCGGCCGGTCATCGGCACGCGCCTCATCGCGGCGCGGACGATCCTCGCCATCGCGGCGGGGGCGGTCATCCCGGCGCGGGCGTTCCTCACCTTCGCGCCGCGGGCGCTCTTCACGCCCAGGCCGGCGGTCACCGCCGCGGCCACGCGCATCGCGGCCACGCTCAGGCGCACCACCCCGCCCACGGCCGCGCTTGCGCAGCGCCGCATCGGCCAGGTCCTGCGCCGTCACCTCATCCAGGCCCGGTATGGCGATGCGCGGGATCTCGCGCCCGGTCAGTTTCTCGATGCCGGTCACGAAGCGCACATCATCGGCGGTCGCGATGGAGAAGGCCTTGCCCTCGCGCCCCGCGCGGCCGGTGCGGCCGATGCGGTGCACATAGTCTTCCGAGTGGATCGGCACGTCGAAATTGAACACGTGCGAAAGCCCGCCGATATCGATCCCGCGCGCCGCCACATCGCTGCACACCAGCAGTTGCAGCTCACCCGCCTTGAAGGCGTTCAGCGTCGCGAAGCGCACCGACTGGTCCAGATCGCCATGCAGCGCGCCCACCTTGAAGCCGTGCTTGCGCAGCGACTTGAACAGGATGTCCACTTCAACCTTGCGGTTGCAGAAGATCAGCGCGTTGTGAATCTCCTCCGAGCGGATCAGCCGGCGCAGCGCCTCGCGCTTGTCGTGCGGCTGCACATAGACCAGGCCCGCGGTGATGGTGGTCGCGACCGATGCAGGGGCGGAGACCGAAATCTCCTTCGGGTTCGACAGGAAGGCATCGGCCAGGCGGCGGATTTCCGGCGCCATGGTCGCGCTGAAGAACAGCGTCTGCCGCATGCCCGGCAACATGGAGACGATGCGCTCCACATCCGGGATGAAGCCCATATCCAGCATGCGATCGGCTTCGTCGATCACCAGCAGCTTGCAATCGGCCAATAGGATGCGGCCGCGATCGAACAAATCCAGCAGGCGGCCGGGGGTGGCGATCAGCACATCCACCCCGGCTTCGAGGGCGGCCTTCTGCTCATCCATGCTCTCGCCGCCGATCAGCAGCGCGTGGTTCAGCTGAAGGTATTTGCCGTATTTCTCGAAGTTTTCGGCGACTTGCAGCGCGAGTTCCCGTGTCGGCTCCAGGATCAGGCTGCGCGGCATGCGCGCCCGTGCCCGCGAGCCCGACAGGATATCCAGCATCGGCAACACGAAGCTGGCGGTCTTGCCGGTCCCGGTCTGTGCGCAGCCCAGCACGTCGCGGTTCATCAGCACATAGGGGATGGCTTGTTCCTGGATCGGCGTCGGGTGCCGATATCCTGCCTCGGTCACAGCGCGGAGCAGTTCTTCCGACAGGCCGAGATCGGCGAAGGTCGTGCGCGTGTCTTCTTCCGGCGCCTCGTCTTCGTCCTCGTTGTCATTGTCCTGCTCGGCGTCGTCGGCAGGCTCATCTGCCGCCATGACAACGGCCGGCTCTTCCACCGGCACGGGCGGTGTTTCGGGCATCCCGGGGGCCGCGGCCTCGTGTTCCGGGAGGGGTTGCGCACTGGCCTCGGCCGTGCGCGGTGTGGTGTCGTTCAAGATGCACTCATCTCTGTGGTGGCGGTGGTGGACCATGCCGATGCCTCGCGGCCCGACCCGGGCGCCTGCATGGCCAATGGGCCGGGCGGAGCGGATGGGGGGCGCGGCAGGGGCAGGCTTTCCCGCCCCGCGACGCGCGTGCATATGCGCCGCAATCCCGCGCGCCGCAAGCATTTCCTGGCGCCCCCAACCCGGAAAAGCCGTACCATGCCCCGAAATCTTCTCCTGTTGCCCGGCCTGCTATGTGATGCGCGGCTGTGGCGCGATGCTGCGCAGGGCCTGGTTGCCGACCTGACGCAGGATGACAGCATCGACGCAATGGCCGCGCGCGCCCTGGCTGCGGCGGATTCCGCATGGGGGCCAGAGTCGCGCTTCGCCGTGGCAGGATTGTCGATGGGCGGCTATGTCGCCTTCGCGTTGTGGCGCCTGGCCGGCCCGCGCATGACGCATCTGGCGCTGCTCGACACCTCCGCGCGCGCCGACACCGAGGAGCAGCGCGGCCGCCGCCAGGCGCTGATGGCGCTGTCCCGCCTGGGCCAGTTCAAGGGCGTGACGCCGCGTTTGCTGCCGATGCTGCTGCACCCCTCGCGGCTCGAAACACCGCTGGTCGAGGAGGTGATGGCAATGGCCGAGCGCGTCGGCCCCGCCGCCTTCCTGCGCCAGCAGCGCGCCATCATGGACCGCCCTGACAGCCTGCCGACCTTGCCGGGAATCACCGTGCCCACGCTGGTCGCCTGCGGTGCGCAGGATGTGCTGACGCCGCCGGACCGCCATACCGAAATGGCCGCATTGATCCCCGGCGCGCGGCTGTTGCAGTTCGCCGGCTGCGGCCATCTGCCGACCATGGAGGCGCCGGCGGCGGTAGCGGCGGCACTGGCCAGTTTATTCGGCGGCGACGACTGACGTATTTGTGATCTAAAATCCCGCTTATTGAGACATTCCGCATCTGCGTTTTGCAAGAAACTTACCGCATATTCATCCTGGGAAATTCGGGAGAAGTGCAGATGGCCTTGCAATATGCAGCGCATCCTACATCCATGGCTTGGCATCGGGCTTGCAGCCTACGCGGGAGGCGGGGGGCTCGATGCTACCCGAGCAGATCATCGAAGCCCGCATTGCACTCGCCAAGCGAGGGCCGGCGCGCACCCGTTTCGACCTTGTGATCCCTGTGCTGGTCCTGGCCGCGATCATGACTCATACACTGGTGCCGGGGCTTGCGCTGCTGAACGCGGCGGCACCCTTCGCCGGCCTGTTGGCCGCGATCTTCATCGCCGATGATGGCGAGATGCCGGCCAGGCTGCCTATTCCAGCCTGATGTTGTTGGCGCGGATCACGGCGCCGAGCTCGCGCACCTCGCGTTCCACCAGCGCGTCCATCTCGGCCAGCGTCATCGGTGCCACGGTTGCGCCGCCTTCGCGGGCGCGGCGGCGCACGGCGTCATCCTGCGCCAGTTCGCGCAGGGCGGCGTTGTAGCGCTCGCGGATCGGCAATGGTGTGGCTGCGGGGACGAAGAAGGCGAACCAGGCATCGATGGTGAAGCCTGGCAGTCCGGCCTCGGCCGTGGTCGGCACATCGGGCAGCGCCTCGGCGCGGTTGGCGCTGGCCATGGCGAGCGCGCGCAACCGCCCGCCCTGCACCAGGCCGATCGCGCTGGATGGCGTTGTGATGAACATCTCGACGCGCCCGCCGGCGACATCCTGCAGCGCGGGTGCGGCCCCGCGATAGGGGACATGCACCATCTCGGCGCCGATCGCGCGGCTGAACAGCGCGCCCGCGATGTGCTGGATGCTGCCCGCGCCGGAGGATGCGTAGTTCAGCGTGTTGCGCCGCGCGAGTGTAATGAATTCCGCCAGCGTGGCCGGCATGTTGGGTGCAACCAGCACCACATGCGGCGCCATCGTGCCCATGCCGAGGCTCGCGAAGTCGCGCAGCGCATCGAAGCCCGCATTGGCCATCATCGCCGGGTTGCCAGCGTGGTAGCCTGAATAATTCAGCAGGATGGTCTGCCCGTCGGGGGCTGCGCGCATCGCCGCCTGAATGGCGATGTTGCCATTGGCACCAGGCCGGTTTTCCACCACCATCGACTGGCCCAGGATGCGCGCCAGGCCGTCGCTGAACAGGCGGGCTGCGAAGTCGCTGCCACCGCCGGGCGGGTTGGGCACCAGCATGGTAATGGGGCGTGTGGGCACCCAGGATTGCGCGAGCGCGGGTGTTGCAAGTGCAGCGCCAATCAGCGCGCGGCGAGAAACGGCGTGATCCATGAGAGTGTTTCCTCCGGTGCTTCTTCGGCCAGATAGTGGCCACTATTGACCGCGCCGCCGGAGAGGGGGCCTGCGGCATACCGGCGCCAGACCTCCAGCGGGCGATACCATTTGCCGATCGCGCCCTTCGCACCCCACAGCACCAGCAGGGGGCATTGTACGCGCGCACCCGCATCGCGGCTTTCGCGGTCATGCACCAGGTCGATGGTGGCCGCTGCGCGGTAGTCCTCGCAGATGGCGGTGACGGTGCCCGGTTCGCGCAATGCGGCCAGGTAGTCGGCGCGGGCTTCGGGGTGGAAGAAGGAACGATCCTTCGGCTCGCGGCTGGTGTGGATGTCGAACCAGGTTTCGATGTCCTGGTTGATCAGCGTCTCGGGCTTAGGGTGCGGCTGGGCCAGCCAGAACCAGTGATAATAGCCCATGGCGAAGGCGGCATCGGCATTCTCGAAATGGTGCAGCGTTGGCACGATGTCGAGCAGGGCGGCGCGTGTGACGGCGTCGGGTTGGTCGAGCAGCAGTCGATGCGCGACGCGCGCGCCGCGGTCATGCGCGAGCACGGCGTACTGCGCGTGGCCGAGGGAGAGCATCAGGCCATGCACATCCTTGGCCATTTCGCGCTTGGCATAGGGCGCGTGGTCGGGGCTGGCGGGTGGTTTGGCGGAGAAGCCATAGCCGCGGATGTCGGCGCAGATGATGGTGTGCGTGCGCGCCAGAACCGGCGCCAGCTTGTGCCACATGAAGTGCGTCTGCGGGTTGCCGTGCAGCAGCAGCAAGGGCGGGCCATTGCCGCCGATGCGGCAGCGCACCGCCATGCCGGCGACTTCGCGCCGTTCCTCCCGAAAGCCTTCGAATTCCATCCGCGCAGCGTGGCACCGCACCGATTGACGCGCAACGCGCCCAGTCGCAGCGTTGCGGTGAGGACCAAGAGGAGGAACCGATGGCCAAAGGCGACGAGACCCTGTTCAACAAGGGCCTGCCCATCCGCCGCGCTGTGCTCGGCAAGGAATATGTGGATGGCAGCATGGCGAAGGCGGACGACTTCATGATGGCCTTCCAGCGCGCCACCACCACCATTGCGTGGGGTTGGGCCTGGGGCGACCCGACGCTGGATCGCAAGACGCGCAGCCTGCTGAACCTGGCGATGCTGACCGCCCTGGGGAAGACACCGGAAATCAAGCTGCACGTGAAGGGCGCGCTGACCAATGGCGTGACGGTCGACGAGATCAAGGCAACGCTGCTGCACGCCACGGCCTATTGCGGGATTCCCGCGGGGTTGGATGCCTTCAAGGCGGCGCATGAGGTGCTGGTGGCGGAAGGTGCGGTCAGCGGGCAGCCCTTGAAGCCCGCCAAGAAGAAGGCCGCGCCCAAGAAGGCCGCCAAGAAGTGAAGCGCATCGGCATGAAGCATATATGCTTCATCGGCATCGGCAATATGGGTTGGCCGATGGCGGCCAATCTGGTGGCGAAGGGCTTCGATGTGGCGGTGGCCGACACGGACGCCGCGCGGGCTGCGCGTTTTGCCGGCGAAACAGGCGCGCGCGCGGCTGCCGATGCGGCCGATGCCGCGCGCGGTGCCGATGCCGTCGTGACCGTCCTGCCGACCAGCAAGCAGGTGGCGGTGGTGGCGGCTGCGGCCAAGCCCGCCATGCGCGCGGGCGCGCTGTTCATCGACATGACCAGCGGCCAGCCGGGTGCCACGCGTGCCATCGCGGCCGATCTGGCGGCGGTGGGCGTGACCATGCTGGACTGTCCCGTCTCCGGTGGCGTGTCGCGCGCCAAGACTGGCGAGCTTGCCATCATGGCCGGCGGTGACGCCGCTGCCCTGGACGCCGCCGAGCCGGTGCTGCGCGCCATGGGCACATCCATCCATCGCTGCGGCGGCATCGGCGCCGGGCAGGCGATGAAGGCGCTGAACAACCTGGTCAGCGCCGGCGGTTTCCTGATCGGGATCGAGGCGCTGCTGATCGGCCAGAAATTCGGCCTGGATCCGGCGCTGATGGTGGATGTGCTAAACGCGTCCACCGGCATGAACAATTCCACGCAGAAGAAGTTCAAGCAGTTCGTGCTGAGCCGGCGCTTCGATTCCGGCTTCTCGCTGGAGTTGATGGTGAAGGACCTGTCCATCGCGCTCGAAGTCGGGCGCGACAATGCGGTGCCCACGCCCTTCGCGGCGCTGTGCCGAGAAATGTGGGCGGCGGCCGCTGTGTCGCTGGAACCGGGTGAGGACCATACCGGCGTCGCGAAGCTGCCTGAACGTCTGGCGGGAACTGCCCTTGGCGGCGGCAACGCATGACCCCGTCCGATGATCGCAGCGCGCAGCGCGGAGGGCTGAATCGGCCGGAACTGCTCTGGGAAGCCTACGCCATCCGCTACGCGCGGCACGAGCGCAGCGCGCGCGAATGCCACGCCTATGCCGTGCCCGATCCGCATGAAGCCATGCCGCTGGACTTCTATATCTGGCTTCTGCGCGCCCCGGATGGCCGCGAAATCCTGGTCGATACCGGCTATGATCCCGAGACCGCCGAACGCCGCGGTCGCCCGCTGGCGCGCCGTGTGGATGCCGCACTCGCCGCCATCGGCAGCGATGCCGCGCGCATCCAGGACGTGGTGATCAGCCACCTGCATTGGGACCATGTCGGCAGCCTGGCGCAGCTTCCCGCCGCCCGCTTCCACATCCAGGAACGCGAACTGCATTTCGCCACCGGCCGGCATATGTGCAGCCGTGCCATCCGCATGCCCTTCGAATGCGAGCATGTGGTGGCGATGATCCGCGCCCTCTACGCCGACCGTGTCGCGGTCCATACCGGCGAGGCGGAGATCGCGCCCGGCGTCACCCTGCACCGCGTCGGCGGCCATTCGGACGGGTTGCAGGTGGTGCGCGTGAT
This sequence comes from Acetobacteraceae bacterium, assembly GCA_027483125.1. GTDB lineage: Bacteria > Pseudomonadota > Alphaproteobacteria > Acetobacterales > Acetobacteraceae > Rhodovarius. Next base: position 23,890 of record JAIXVH010000385.1, read on the forward strand.
GACCGCGCGTGGCCCGGTCGTCATCGCCTCCGACGCCATGCATTTCTATGCGAATGCGGAACGCGAGAACCCCTTCCCCATCATATTCGACCTGGGCGAGATGGTGGCCGGCTGGCGCATCACCCGCGCGCTGGCCGGTGGCGTCGAAAGCGCCGTCATCCCCGGCCATGACCCCATCGTGCTGAAGCGTTTCCCCAACCTGCCAGGCCATGAAGGTGAGGTCGCCATGCTGCACCTGCCGCCGCTATTCTGATGCGGCTCTTCCATGGCGCTAGCGACCGGGCAGGGCCCTATAGCGTGATCCCGTTTCACGGGAACACTCTATAGCCACTATACGAGGATGATTCGCCGCGCCGGCGATTCCGCCTTTGCGGATCATGCACTAACGCCGCCAGATTTTGCGGAGCCGCAGGAAGCCGCCATAGGCCAGCTCCGCGCACCAGGCCACGCCAGGGGCGCGCATCACCCAGCCCAGCGCGCGCAGCCTTGGCAGCGCCTGCCAGATTTCTCCAAATGCTCGCGCGCCCTGCACCAGGCTGCCATCCGCGCGGCGCACATGCATCGCCGCCAGCGCCGTCTCGCGTGGCAGGTCACCCAGTGCCGCCGCATCGCAGCGCGCCGCGTCCACGAAGTCCAGCGCCTCCGCGCCACGCGCGCCGCGATAGGCCGCAATTTCGCGCGAACAGACCGGGCAGGCGCCGTCGTAATACACCGTCAGCTTGCTCATCATCGTGATATGGGCCGCTTGCGCGCGGCGCCAAGCGCGCCATCTGCCCGCCCATGAACACCCCTGACATGCCCGCCTGGCTGATCGGCGAATTGCGCTCGGACCACGCCGGGGAGACGGGCGCCATCATGATTTATCGTGGCATTCTGGCCTTCGCGCGCGACCCGGCCCTGCGCGATTTCGCCACGCGCCATATGGAAACGGAAACCGGCCATCTGCGCATCCTGGAGGGCATTCTGCCCCCGGCGCAGCATTCCCGCCTGCTGCCGATCTGGCGTATCGCCGGTTGGTTGACGGGCGCCATCCCCGCCCTGTTCGGCACCCGCGCCGTCTATGCCACGATCGATGCGGTGGAGAGCTTCGTCGACCACCACTACCAGCAGCAACTGGACCGCCTGGATGCCGAGCGGGTCCTGCCCGAACTGCGCGCCACCCTCGCGCGCTGTCAGGAGGATGAAGTCCACCATCGCGACGAAGCGCGCGGACTGGCCGGCGCGCCGCCGGGCCTCGCGCTGCGTGTCTGGACATCGCTGGTCGATGGCGGCTCGCGTGCCGCGGTGCTGGCCGCGCGCCGCGTGTGATTGCGCGGGGCCTTGATCCGCATCAAGGCAATCCTCGCCAAGCCCCGGCATTGTGCGCGCAGGAACTCAGGGAGAGACCGCCATGCCCATCGCCGACATCCTCGTGCTGCTCGACGGCACGCCGGCCTCGATGCACCGGCTCGACATCGCCTGCACCATGGCCGCGGACCAAGGCGCGCATGTGGTGGGCCTGCGCTGCATCAACCCGCTGTCGCAGGTGATGCTCTATGCCGATCCCAGCGCCGGCTACCTGATCGCCGACCTGCTGGCCAAGCTGCGCACCGAAGCACTCGCGCAAGCCGGCGCGCTCGAAGCCGCCTTCCGCGCGGCCACCGAGAAGGCCGGCGTCGCCGCCGAATGGCGCCTGGTGGAGAGTGCCGCGCTCGACCATATCGCGGTCCATGCGCGCTATGCGGACATCGTGGTGCTGGGCCAGCCCGACCCCGCGCATGCCAGGCCCGGCATGGACGCGCTGATCGAGGAAGCGCTGTTCAATGGCGGCCGCCCGGTGCTGGTCATCCCGCACGCAACGACCTTGTCCCGCGTCGGCCAGCGCATCCTGCTGGGCTGGAACGCCAGCCGCGAATCCACCCGCGCCGCGCATGATGCGCTGCCGCTGCTGCAACGCGCGCAGAGCGTGCTGGTCTTCGCCGCCAACCCGCGCACCGGTGTCACCGGCATGGGCGACCTGCCCGGCGCCGACATCGCGCGGCACCTGGCGCGCCACGGCGTGCCGGTGGATGTGCGCCAGGGCCACAGCGACGATCTCTCCGGTGGCGAGATGCTGCTGAACGAGGCCGCGAACCTGGGCGCGGACATGATCGTCATCGGCGGCTATGGCCATTCGCGCTGGCGCGAGATGGTGCTGGGCGGCGTCACGCGCACCCTGATGCGGCAGATGACCGTGCCGGTGCTGATGTCACATTGATGCCAGCCAGCAGGTGCTACAGCGTGATCCCGCAACACGGAAACACGCTGTAGCCGTTGCGGGAGAATACTTCACCGCGCCGGCGATTCCGCCTTTGCGGATCATGCTCTAGCCATTCCCCGTTTCGTCGCACTGCCGATCAGCGCGGCAGGCGTTGCAGCATCGCGCGCATCTGCGCGATCTCGCGCTCCTGGGCTGCGATGATCTCCTCCGCCAGGCGCCGCACTTCGGGGTCGCGGCCGTGGCGCAGCGCGATGCGTGCCATGTCGATGGCACCCTGGTGATGCGGGATCATGCCGGCGATGAAGTCGCGATCCGCCTGGCCGGAATAGCGGATGTCCATGTCCCGATGCATGCGCTGGTTGGCCTCGCGGAATTCCCGCGTGCTGGCGGGTTCCTGCCCGCGGGCGGGCGTGCCGTGGCCGGCGTGCTGGGCCGTTGCCGGCAATGCCGCCAGCATCGCCGCGAAGATGATGTGTTTCATGGTCTTGTTCCTGATATGCCGTCGAGGATGGGGCACTCCGGCCGAGCATCGCCGTGGCAATGCGCGGCCAGATGGCGGATGCTCTGCGCCATCTCGCGCAGTGCCGTGATCCGCGCCTCCAGCGCTTCCACATGCAGCAGCGCCATGCGCTTCACATCGGCGCTGGCACGTGTGCGGTCCTGCCAGAGCGCCAGCAATTCGCCGATCTGTTTCACGCCGAAGCCCAGGTCCCGTGCGCGGCGGATGAAGCGCAGCCGGTCGAGATCGACCGCGCGATAGATCCGGTATCCGGCTTCGGTGCGCGCGGCGCCGGGGATCAGCCCCTGCTCCTCATACCAGCGGATCATCTTGGCGGAGACGCCGGAGGCCTTGGCGGCTTGGCCGATATTCATGCGCGCACCCCTTTCAGCCGCAGGGCATTGCCCACGACGAAGACCGAAGACAGGCCCATGGCGGCGGCGGCCAGCATGGGCGACAGCGAAGGCCCGCCGAAGGGCGCCAGCACGCCGGCTGCCACCGGCACCAGCGCGATGTTGTAGCCAAAGGCCCAGGCCAGGTTCTGCCGGATGTTCGACAGTGTCGCGCGTGCGATACGGATGGCCGATGCCACGCCGCGCAGATCATCGCGCATCAAGACCACCGCCGCACTTTCCATCGCGATATCCGTGCCGGTGCCGATGGCGATGCCGACATCGGCGGCCGCGAGGGCCGGCGCGTCATTGATGCCGTCGCCCACGAAGACCGTGCCTGGCGCTGCGCGCAATGCGTCGAGCTTGTCGCCCGGCAGCAGATGCGCGCGCACATCCGTAATGCCAAGACGCGCGCCCACGGCCTGCGCGGTGGCGGCATGGTCGCCGGTCAGCATCATGGTGGTCAGGCCGAGCGCGGCCAGGGCCTGCATGGCCTCGGGCGTTGTCGCGCGCAGCGGATCGGCCACCGTGATCACGCCCGCGGGCTGGCCATCGATCGCGACCAGCACGGGTGTCTCGCCGGTGGCGGCGCGTTGCGCGGCCTCGCTTTCCAGCGCGGTGGCATCGACGCCCTCGCTGCGCAGGAAGGCGGCGGATCCGACCAGGACCAGCTGGCCCTCGACCCGCGCCGCAGCGCCCTGGCCAAGCGCGATGCGGAACTCCTGCGCCTCGGGCGGCGCCGGTTCGGCGGCCATGATGGCGCGCGCGATGGGGTGTTCGCTCTTCGCCTCGACCGCCGCGGCCAGGCGCAGCAAGGTCTCGCGCGTGATGCCTGGCTGCGGGAGTATTTCCGCCAATGCCGGATGCCCTTCGGTCAGCGTGCCGGTCTTGTCGAAGGCGATGCGCCGCGCACTGGCCAGGCGTTGCAGCGCATCGCCCTCCCGGAACAGCACGCCCAGCCGCGCCGCGCGGCCCATGCCCACCATGATGGAGGTTGGCGTGGCCAGCCCCATCGCGCAGGGGCAGGCGATGATCAGCACGGCGACCGCATGCGTGATGGCCGCGGCGAGCCCCGGCCCGAAGACCAGCCAGGCCAGGAAGGTCAGCGCCGCCACCGCCATCACCACCGGCACGAAGACGAGCGTGATGCGGTCCACCAGCGCCTGGATCGGCAGGCGCGTTTCCTCGGCCTGTTCGACCATGCGGATGATGCCGGCGAGCGCGGTGGCCTCGCCCACATGTTCTGCGATGATGGTCAGCGCGCCCTGCTGGTTGACGCTGCCGCCCAGCAGCGTATCGCCCGGCTGCTTGGCGACCGGCACCGGCTCTCCGGTGAACATGGAGCAGTCGACGAAGGATGTCCCTTCGAGCACCTTGCCGTCGACCGGGATACGCTCACCGGGGCGGATCAGCAGGCGGTCGCCGGTGCGCAGGGCGGCGAGCGGCACCTCCTCCGGTCCGGCATCGGTCAGGCGGCGGGCGCTGCGGGGCGAGAGGTCCATCAGCGCGCGGATCGCATCGCCGGTGCGGCCGCGGGCGCGGGCCTCCAGCCAACGTCCGAGCAGCACCAAGGCCACGATGACGCCGGCGCTTTCGAAATACACCGCCTGGTGTGCGTCATGCAGGATGATCACGACGGAATAGAGCCAGGCGGCGCCCGCGCCCATGGCGACCAGCGCGTTCATATCCGGCTGGCGGGCCAGAAGTGCGGGGATTCCGAGGCGGAAGAAGCGCAGGCCCGGGCCGAAGAGAATACCCGTGGCCAGCAGCGCCTGCAGCCAATGGCTGGTCACATGCCCCAGTGTCTCACCGACCCAGTGATGCAAAGCGGGGATCAGATGCCCGCCCATTTCCAGCGCCAGCAGCGGGGCTGCCAGGAGCATCGCGATGATGGTGGCGCGTGCCAGCGCCTGCGCCTCAGCCGCGCGCACCGCGCTGCGGTCCTGTGCGGGTTGCCAGGGATGGGCGCTGTAGCCGGCGTCATCCACTGCCGCCAGCAGCGCGGGCAGGGGGGCGCTGCCCAGGATTTCGGCGCGCTCCGTGGCCAGGTTCACCTGCGCGGAAGCAACGCCATCCACGCGCTGGAGCGCACGCGACACTCTTTGCGCGCAGGCAGCGCAGGTCATACCCTCGATGGTCAGGCTCGTGGTTCCCATGGCTTGCATCTGGTGCTTCCCATCCTGGGAAGGTCAATGACGTCTTGACCTTCCCATGGCGGAAGGTGCGACATTGTGACCATGACCCAGATCAACCTGACCCTCCCGGACATGACCTGCGGCGGTTGCGCCAAGGCGGTGACCAAGGCCGTGCAGAAGCTGGATCCCGCCGCTGTGGTGGATGCCGATCCGCCACGCCATGCCGCGCGCATCACCACCACCGCGCGCGAGGCTGACCTGCGCGAGGCGCTGGCCGCCGCGGGGTTTCCGCCGGCCTGAACGGGGGGTAGTTTCGCGGTTTCCAACCAAGGGAACCGCCATGCCCGCGCTCGCCGATCGCCTGAACGAATTCAAGGTCTCCGCCTCCGTCATCATGGGCGTGAAGGCGCGTGAATTGGCGGCGCAGGGCATCAAGGTGATCAGCCTGAATGCGGGTGAGCCGGATTTCCCCACACCCGACCACGCGATCGACGCGGCACATCAGGCAGCACTTCGTGGGGACACGAAATACCCCCCGCAGGACGGCACGCCGGCGCTGAAGGCCGCGGTGCAGCGCAAGTTCAAGCGCGACAACAATCTCGACTACGCGATGGACGAGATCATCATCGGCAATGGCGGCAAACAGATCATCTTCAACGCGCTGATGGCCAGCGTGAATCCGGGCGAGGAGGTGGTGATCCCCGCCCCCTATTGGATCAGCTACGCGGAGATGGCGAAGGTGCCCGGCGGCGTGCCGGTGCTGGTCACTTGCCCGCAGAATAACGGCTTCAAGCTGCGGCCGGAGGATCTGGAAGCGGCGATCACGCCCAAGACGAAATGGGTGATGCTGAACTTCCCGAACAACCCGACGGGCGCGGCCTGTTCGCGTGCGGAAATGCAGGCGATTGCGGATGTGCTGCTGCGCCACCCGCATGTCTTCATCATGACCGACGATATGTACGAGCACCTGATCTATGACGGCTTCGAATTCTGCACGATCGCGGAGGTGGAGCCGCGCCTGAAGGACCGCGTGCTGACGGTGAACGGCGTGTCCAAGACCTACGCCATGACCGGCTGGCGCGTGGGGTTCTGCGGCGGGCCGAAGGCGCTGATCAAGGGCATGAACAACATGCAGGGCCAGGTGACCTCCGGCGTGTCCGGCATTTCGCAGGCGGCCGCGGTGGCCGCGCTGGACGGCCCGCAGGAACTGGTGCGCGAACGCGCCGCCGAATACCGCGCGCGGCGCGACCTGGTGGTGGAGATGCTGAACGCCGCACCCGGTATCGCCTGCCACAAGCCGGAAGGCGCCTTCTACGTGTTCCCCTCCATTGCCGGCTGCATCGGCAAGACCAGCAAGGGCGGCCGCAAGATCGCGACCGACACCGATTTCGCGCTGGCACTGCTGGAGGAAAACCATGTGGCAGTGGTGCAGGGCAGCGCCTATGGCATGAGCCCCTATATCCGCATCAGCTACGCCGCCGATACCGCGACACTGACCGATGCCTGCACGCGCATTCAGGAGTTCTGTCGGGCGCTGACATGATCAGACCCGGCACGGATGCGGACGCGGCGGCCTATATCCGCCTGATCGGCGATGCGTGGCGCGAATATCCGGGTGTCGTCTTCGACGTGGATGCGGAACTGCCGGAACTGCGCGCCTTGGCCACCTGGTTCGCGCAGCAGAACGGCGTGCTGTGGCTGGCGGAGGAGAATGGTCGCGCGCTCGGCATGGTCGCGACACGGCCGCTGGGCGCCGATGACGCCTATGAAATCTGCCGCCTTTACCTCGATCGCTCAGCACGGGGCAGCGGCCTTGCCCAGCGGCTGCTGGACGTGGCGGAGGCGCATGCGCGTGGTGCCGGGGCGGCGCGCATGGTGCTCTGGACCGACACACGCTTCGAGGCAGCGCATGCCTTCTACGAGAAGCGCGGCTACGTGCGGCAGGGCGCGATCCGGATCCTGGACGATCTCTCGCGCAGCCTGGAGTTCCGCTACACCAAGCCCGCGCAGGGCCTGGTGGTGGAGGCGATGGACGCCGCGGCCGCCACCAGCGCGGAGCGCCCGCTGTCGCGCATCCTGGCCGAATGCGTGGCCGAAGGCGCGTCGCTGTCCTACCTGCCGCCCTTGGCGCCGGACATCGCGCGCGCCTATTGGCGCGGCGTGAGTGCGGAGGTGGCGCAGGGCCACCGCCTGCTGCTGCTGGCCTGGCATGAGGGCCAGCTTGCCGGTTCGGTGCAACTGGCCTTGCAGGTGCAGCAGAACCAGCCGCACCGCGTCGAGGTGGAGAAGTTGATGGTCGCACCCGGCCATCGCCGCCGGGGCGTGGGCACGGCCTTGGTGCAGCGCGCTGAACAGGCCGCAGCGCGGCTCGGCCGGCGCGTGCTGACGCTGGACACCCGCGCCGGCGCGGCCGGCGAGGCGCTGTTCCGCCGCTTGGGCTGGCGGGAAGCAGGGCGCATCCCGCGGCTGGAACTGGACCTCGCGCGCGTGCCGCAGGATGTGCTGTTCTTCTTCAAGGAGGTCGCGCCATGATCACACCGGACTATGCCCGCGTGATGGCCGCCTATAATGCCGAGATGAACCGCCGCCTCTACGCCGCCGCGGACACGCTGGACGATGCGGTGCGGCGTGCCGACCACGGCGCCTTCTTCGGCAGTCTGCATGGCACGCTGTCGCATCTGCTGTGGGGTGATGCGATCTGGATGGCGCGTTTCGACGGCTGGGAAAAACCCGATATCGGCATTTCCGGCAGCCCGGGATGGGAGCCTGACTGGACGCAGTTGAAGGCGCGCCGCATCGAACAGGATGCACGCATCAGCGAATGGGCCGCGCGCGTTTCACATGATTGGCTGGCCGCGCCGCACACCTGGTTCAGCGCTGCTGCGGGTCGTGAATTGACGCGCCCGGCCTGGCTGTTGGTCACGCATGTCTTCAACCACCAGACGCATCATCGGGGGCAGGCGCATGCGCTGTGCACGCGCCTGGGTGCGAAGGTCGCGGATACCGACCTGCCCTTCATCCTGCCGATGGATGCGATGCCAGCTTAGCCGCTACACTTGGCCGAAGCGGGAATCGCCATCGCGCGCGACCTCGTGCACCAGGTCGATCTCCCAGGAGAGATAGGCGTGCATCGCTGCCTCAACGCCGCTGTTGCGGTCATAGGGGCGCAGGTAGAAATCGATGCAATCCTCATCGGCCGGCATCAGCCGATTGGCTTCCAGCGCGCGGCCGGAGGCGAGCCAGGCGGCATTGCCACCCTCCAGCACGCGCGCGCCTGGAATGTCGCCCGCCGCCAGATGCGCCAGCGCGGCATCGGGCGCCGTGACCACCATCGGGCGCGCGGGCAAAGCTGGCAGCCGCGTGCGCACCGCCCATAGCGCGCCAGGGATATGGCCGTCGCGGAAGGCGATGCTGCGCGCGAAATCGAGCACCAGCGCATCGGGTGTCGCGGCCAGTTCGGCCACCGAGATGCTCGGCGCCTGCGGCATTTCGGGCGCGGCGATGGCGGGCAGGCTGGGCACGCCGTCCAGCACATGCACCTCCCACTGGCCCATCAGGCGAAGCCATGCCGCCGACATGCGGGCGCGCGCGCCATTGCCCATGTCGGTCAGCACCACACGGGCATGGCGGACGGCGATCCATTGGTCGGTGGCCTGCACCAATTGGCCACCGGGGGCGTGGCGGAAGCCGGGCAGATGGCCGGCGGCGTATTCCTCGGCCGCGCGCACATCCAGGCAATAGGTGGTGCGTGAGGTGTCGGCCAGCAGCGTGGGCAGTTGTGCAGCGGGCAAGATGCGCACGCCGGCCTGCTGCGCGAAGCTATCGGCGCGCGCCAATGCCAGGTCGGCGGTGGCGGGCGTGCCGGGCGCGTAGCTGTCGCGCTTGCCGCGGTCGCATTGCATGCCCGCCAGTTCCCAGCCCATGGTGCCGTTGCGCAGAGCCACGATCCGGTTCGGCACGCCCGCGCGGCGCAGCGATTCAGCACCCATGATGCTGCGCGTGCGGCCAGCGCAGTTGATGACGATGGTGGTGCTGGCGTCAGGCACCAGGTCGCCGATGCGGTAGACCAATTCGCCGCCCGGCACGTTGATCGCGCCGGGGATGGTCATGCGCTGGAATTCCTCCGGCGTGCGGCTGTCGAACAGGGCGAAGGGCTGGCCGCTCTCCATCAGCGCCTTCAGTTCCGGCGGGTCCAGGCTTTCGGTGTGGTAGTGGTGCTCGGCCCATTCGCCAAACGCCTTGGAGGGCACGTTGACGCCGGAAAACAGCACGTAGCCGGCGGCCTTCCACGCGGGCGTGCCGCCTTCGAGAACGCTGACATCGCTGTAGCCCTGGCCGCGCAGCCAGTCGGCCAGCTTTGCCGCATGGCCCTCGCCACCATCGGTGCAGACCACGCGCGTGGCCTTGCGCGGCACCAGTTTCGGCGCGCGCAATTCGCGCTGCGAGAGCGGGCAGGGGATCGCCCAGAACAAATGCGAGGCGCCGAATTCGCCTTCCTCACGCGCGTCCAGGATGGCGATTTCGCGGCCATCATGGAGCGCCGCCTTCAGCGCGGCGGCATTCATCGGCGCGGCCGATTCACGCTGCGCGACTTCGTCGCTTCGCGGTCGGATGCGCTGTTCATGCCTTGGCTTCGGCGGAAGGCTTCATGAAGTTCTTGTTGTAGGGCACGACCTCGCCCGTCTCGGCCATATACGCCTTCCGGCCATCGAGCTTTTCGAGCGCGAGCCCATACATATGAATGTGCCGTGTGGGCCGCGTGCCGGTGGTGTGGATCGAATGGATTGCATCCGGCATCAGGCAGATGCCACGACCTGGTTCGACCATCACCTCATGGTCCAGCACGATCTCGCAGCGATCCGGATCGCTGCCGTCATCGAGGCGCTTGTAGACCTTGTTCAGCTCCTGCCCGTCCACGGCGACGACCACGGCCCAGGTGGTGTGGTCATGCGGCTTGGTCTCATTGCCGGGGTTCAGCGCGTTCAGATACATGGCGAAGCGCCCGCCCTCGGCCTCGATCAGCAGATAGCGGTTGGAGCCCTTCTCGCCATTGGGCGGCGGCGGGAATTCGGCGGAGGGGAAGAGATGTTCCTGTCCTGCCAGATCCATCAGCCGCGCGCGGATCGCCTCCAGCGCGGCGGGCGTCACGCCCTGCGTGTGTTCGATGGCGCGCACATCGGCGAAGGTGGCGCCGATGGCTGCGGTGCGCGCGGCCTTGATGTCGGTGGCGTTCATGGCGGGTTCCTCCTGCGGGCAGGATAGGGCGGGGCAGGGCGCGGCACCAGACGGTGAATGGCCGTCATCACCAAAGCGTATTTCCACGCGGCCCGCAGCGGGCGCACACAGGTCGTCGAAGGAGCTTTCCCATGACCGACCTGTTCTCCCCCACCCAACTCGGCGACATCTCGCTCGCCAACCGCATCGTGATGGCGCCGATGACGCGCAGCCGTTCGCCCGGCGGCGTGCCGAATGCGCTGAACGCCGAATACTACGCGCAGCGCGCCTCGGCGGGCCTGATCATCACCGAGGGCACGGCGCCGGCGGCACTCGGCGCGGGATACCCGAATATCCCAGCGCTGTTCGATGCGCGCCATGTCGCGGGCTGGCGCGCGGTTGCGGACGCCGTGCATGCGAAGGGTGGACGCATCGTGGTGCAGCTGATGCACACCGGCCGCATCGCGCATGCGGAAGTGCTGGGCGACCAGCCTGTCGGTGCCTCGGCCATCGCTGCCCCTGGCCAGATTTTCACCGGCACCGCGATGCGCGACCATTCGACGCCGCGCCCGCTGACCGGTGCCGAGATCGAGCAGGTCATTGCGCAATACGGCACGGCCGCACGGCTGGCGCGCGAAGCGGGGCTGGATGGCGTGGAAATCCATGGCGCGAATGGCTACCTGCCCAACCAGTTCCTGGCGCCCAATGTGAATGACCGCAGTGACCAGTGGGGCGGTTCGGTCGAGAACCGCGCGCGCTTCCTGCTGGCTGCAACCGATGCTGCGGTGGCTGCGATCGGTGCCGGCCGCGTGGGCGTGCGGCTCTCACCGGGCAACCCGTTCAACGACATCGCGGATGCTGACGCGCCCGCCACCTACGCGCATGTCATGCGCGAATTGGCCAAGCGCAACCTGGCCTATCTGCATGTGATGAATGTGCAGCCTGGCTTCGACGTGCCGGCGCTGGTGCGCGCGAATTATCCGGGCCAGGTGATCCTGAATGGTGGCTATGATCGCCCACGGGCGGAGGCGGATGTGGCGGCTGGTGTCTCGGCCATTGCCTTCGGTGTGCCCTTCATCGCCAACCCCGATCTGCCGGCGCGTTTGGCGGGTGGCCTGGCCTTGGCGGCGCCCGACAAGGCCACCTTCTATGGTGGTGACGCCCGCGGCTACACGGATTACCCGGCGGCCGCCTGATTCGCCGGTGCGGGCGCCGCCGGGATCGGTGCGCGCCCGTAAAGCTGCATGGCGCGTCGTTCAAAGGCGCGCACCATCATCTGCACGGCTTCGTTGAACACGACGCCGATCGCGGCCTGCAGGATGCCGCTGCGGAACTCGAAATCGACGAAGAAATCCACCTCGACGCCGTTCGGGTGCGGGATGAATTTCCAGGTGTTGTTCAGGTAGCGGAAGGGGCCGTTGAGGTAGCGCACCTCGACCAGCCCGGGGCGGTCGAGCGTCACTTCGCTGCGGAAGGTCTCGCGGAAGATCTTGAAGCCGATCGTCATGTCCGCGACCAGCTTCGCATCATCGGCGGTGATGACCCGGCAGGCGGTGCACCATGGCAGGAATTCCGGGTAGCGCTTCACATCGGCCACCAGCGCGAACATCTGTTCGGGCGTATGGCGCAGCACCTTTTTTTGCGCGTGGGTGGGCATGTCAGGCTGGAGCCAGCTGCCGCAGCCGCGCGGCCTTGAGTGCCGCGAAGTCACGATCCGCGTGATAGGAGCTGCGGGTCAGCGGTGTGGCGGAGACCAGCAGGAAGCCCTTGCCGCGGGCGGTTTTCGCGTAGTCCTCAAACTCGGTGGGTTCCACGAAGCGGGCCACGGCGGCGTGCTTCACCGTCGGCTGCAGGTATTGGCCGATGGTCAGGAAATCCACTTCGGCGCTGCGCAGATCATCCATCACCTGCGCCACTTCCATGCGCTCCTCGCCGAGGCCCGCCATCAGGCCGGATTTGGTGAAGATGGTCGGGTCCAGCTGCTTCACGCGGTCCAGCAGGCGCAGCGAATGATAGTAGCGCGCGCCGGGGCGAATGGTGGGGTAGAGCCGCGGCACGGTTTCCAGATTGTGGTTGAACACATCGGGGCGCGCGGCCACCACCACCTCCAGCGCGCCATCCTTGCGCAGGAAATCGGGTGTCAGGATTTCGATGGTGGTCTCAGGCGCCGCGGCGCGAATGGAGCGAATCACTTGGGCGAAGTGCTCGGCGCCCCCATCGGCCAGGTCATCGCGGTCCACGCTGGTGATCACGACATGCCGCAGCCCCAGCTTGGCCACAGCATCGCCGACGCGCCGCGGTTCGTCGGCATCCAGCGCCTTGGGCAGGCCGGTCGTCACGTTGCAGAAAGCGCAGGCGCGGGTGCAGATCTCGCCCATGATCATCATGGTGGCGTGACGCTGGGACCAGCACTCACCGATATTCGGGCAGGCCGCCTCTTCGCAGACCGTCACCAGCTTGTTCGCGCGCATCAAATCGCGCGTTTCAGCATAGACCGGATGCGTGGGCGCCTTGACCCTGATCCAGGCGGGCTTGCGCTGGATGGGATTGTCCGGGCGGTGCGCCTTTTCCGGATGGCGCTCGGCGCCAAGGCGGGTGCGGTGGTCGATTTCGGTGCGCGATGCCATGCGCGGCGGTTCTCCTGCGCCCGTCATATAGGCGCAGAGTGAAGGAACGGCTACCGCGCGCTACGCTGTCTTCTGCACCGCGATGCCGAGCTCCTCGATCATGCGCTCCCGCATGATGAATTTCTGCACCTTGCCGGTGACCGTCATGGGGAAGGCATCGACGAAGCGGATCAGCTTCGGCACCTTGTAATGCGCGATCTGGCCGCGGCAGAATTCCTGGATATCCTCCGCCGTCGCATCCACGCCGGGCTTCAGTCGTATCCAGGCGCAAAGCTCCTCGCCATAGCGCTGGTCCGGCACGCCGATCACCTGCACATCGGCGATGTGCGGGTGGCGATACAGGAACTCCTCCACCTCACGCGGATAGATGTTCTCGCCGCCGCGGATCACCAGGTCCTTGATGCGGCCGACGATGTTGCAGAAGCCCTCCGCGTCGATCACCGCCAGGTCCCCGGTGTGCATCCAGCCGGCCTGGTCGATGGCCTCACGCGTGCGCGGCTCGTCATCCCAATA
>JAIXVH010000333.1 GCA_027483125.1 Acetobacteraceae bacterium
AGGCACCGTCCAGCGCGACGGAGAGGATTTCGCGCCACTCGGCGAAGCTCATCTCCAGGAAGGCCGTCTGCCGCCGCAGCCCCGCATTGCACACGAGAATATCCAGCGCGCCAATACGCGCCATCATCGCCGCGACCGCGGCTTCATCGCCGACATCGGCCATCTCGGCGCGCGCCTGGCCGCCTTGCGCGTTGATCTCTGCCACCACCGCATCCACCGCCGCGCTGTCGCTGCGGCCATTCACCACCACCGTCGCGCCATCACGCGCCAGGTGCAGCGCGATGGCGCGGCCGATATTCTTGCCAGCACCACTGACCAACGCGATCTTGCCGTCCAGCGCACCCATGCGAAGCCTCCAATGAAACGGCCGGCAACATGGCAGCAGGGCGGGCGGTCGTCACTCCATGCGGATGCCGGTGGCGCGCAGCGCCTCGCCGAAACGAGCGCGTTCGGCGGCCAGGAAGGCCACATATTCGGCCGCCGTGGAGCCGCGCGGATCAGCGCCATTGGCCTGGAAGACGCGCCGCACTTCGGCTTCGGCAATGGCGCTATTGGCGGCGCGGTTGATCGCCTCGAGCACCGCGGGCGGCGTGCCCGCGGGTGCCACCAGCCCCACAGTGTTCGACATGTCGAATCCCGAGAGCCCGAGTTCGCTCAGCGTCGGCACATCCGGGATCGCGGGCATGCGGCGAGGTACCGCGACAGCGAGAATCCGCAAGCGTTCCTGCCGTGCCTGCGCCAGCACCGGCGGCAGGCCCGAGACCACAGCCTGCACAGTGCCCGCCACCGCATCCGCCACCGCGGGCGCTGCGCCACGATAGGGAATATGCGCGACATCGATGCCCGCGCGATGCGCGATATAGGCAGCCGTCAGATGCATCACGCCGCCGCTGCCGGAATTGCTGACGCTGATGGCGCCTGGCCGCGCACGCGCCAAGGCCACGAATTCCGCGAAGCTGCGCGCCGGCACCGATGGATGCACCGCCAGCACCACCGGCGTGACACCCAGCAGCACGACCGGCGTGAAATCGCGCTGCGCATCATAGGGCAGGCGCGGCTCCACCAGCGGCTTCAGCGCGAATTCCCCGCCATTGGCAAAGAGCAGCGTGTAGCCATCCGGCCGCGCCAGCGCGACGGAATGCGTGCCCACCGTGCCGCCCGCGCCGGAGCGGTTCTCGACGATGATGGACTGGCCCAGCGCCTCACCCAGGCGCGGGGCGACGGCGCGCGCCATCAGGTCCGAACCGCCACCCGGCGGAAAGGCGACAACCAGCCGAATGGGGCGCGCTGGCCATGCCTCCTGCGCAAAGGCGGGCGCTGCCAGCGGCGACGCCAGGAGCGCGCGGCGCTTCATGCGGGTGGCGGCGTATAGGCCGCGCGTTCGCGCTTGCGGATTTCCTCCTCGCCGCCATAGCGCGCCATCCAGGCGCGCTGGTCGGCCTTGGCGGCGGCATCCACCGCGACGGGATCGAGCATGGCGAAAAGCCGCGCGCGCATCTCCGCCAGGATCGGCGCGGCGTCGGGTGTGGCCGCGATGTCGTGCAGTTCCTCGGGGTCGGCCTCCATGTCGAAAAGCTGCGGAGGACCGTCAATGTAGTGCACGTATTTGTGCCGCAGCGAGCGCAGCATGAAGGAGCCGCCCGGCACATAGGTGTGCAGCTGCGACAGCGCGGCGCGGTCTTCATCCGGCGCGGCCGCCAGCGCGACCAGCGATGAACCGGGCAAATCGGCGGCCGCATCTGCCGCGCCGGTTTCCAGCAGGCAGGTGGCGGCCACATCCAGCAGCGTGACCGGCGTGCGCGAGACATGTCCCGCCGGCACATCGGCGCCGGCGATGATCATCGGGATGCCCGCGCTCTCCTCATACATGGTGCATTTGCCCCAGAGCCCGCGCGTGCCGAGGTTGTCTCCATGATCGGATGTATAGACAATCCGCGTATCGGCCGCCTGGCCGCTGTCTTCCAGCGCGCGCAGGATCTTGCCGATGTTCTCGTCCAGGAACGACACCAGGCCGTAATACCCGGCCAAGGCGCGTTGCAGGTCGCCATCCTTGAAGTGGCGATAATGGTCCGACCGATGCCCGAAGGCGCGCAACCACGGATGCGGCAGCCTCTCTTCCAGCGGCGCGTTCCACAGCTTGGGCACCGGCAATTGCTGGCGCGCATAGCGGTAGAAATGCTCAGGCGGCGCGGTCAGCGGGAAATGCGGCGCGACCATGGAGACGAACAGAACCCAGGGCTTTTCGCCACGCGGCACCTCATGCAGCCAGGTCTGCGCAGCGGCACAGACGCGACGGTCATAGAGGGTGTATTCGCTTTCGCCCGGCCCGGCCTGGGCCAGCAGTTTTTTCGCCGCAGTCTCACGCACATCCGCCGGGTCGCGGATCAGCATGGTCACGTCGCCGGTGCCGTTGGTGATCTGCATCGGCAGGATCATCTCCGACAGGCCGTAATCCTGCCCCGCATGCCCCTGGTAGTGCAGCTTGCCGATGCTGGCGACGCGATGCCCACGGTCGCGCAACGCGCGCGCCCATGACCCCTGCGTGCCGTCATAGGCGATCGCGTTGTCCCAGCAGCGCGAGACATGCACGGGCTGGCCCGTTGCAAATGCGCCGCGGGCGGGCACGCATATCGGCGAGGGTGTATAGGCCGCCGTGAACCGTGTGCCGGCTGCTGCCAGCGCATCCAGGTTCGGCGTGTGCACGATCGCATCGCCGGCATGGCGCATGACGCGGTTGTTGTGCTCGTCCGACATGATGACGAGCAGGTTCTGTGGCTTGGACATCGCGCTTCCTTTTGCGCGATGCTCCGCCCCAGTCAGCCGATGGTCAAGCCAGCACGTCCGCCGGGCTGTCGATCAGCAATTCCTCGCCCAATGCGCGGCCCATGCGCGGGCCATCCTTCACGCTGCCCTCGACGGTCCGGCGCAGCACGAAGCTGCCATCCGCGCGCGCGATCAGCCCGGTGATGCGCATGCGCCCACCGCCCAACAGCACCGCATGCGCACCGATCGGCGTGCGGCAATTGCCGTCCACCGCGTGCAGCAGCGCGCGCTCCGCATCGGCCGCATGGCGCGAGGGGATGTCGCCGATGGCGCCGAGCAGCTCCATCATCTCGCCGTCATCCTCGCGGCAGGTGATGCCGATGATGCCCTGGCAGGCCGCGGGCACCATCACGGATTCATCGAGGATGATGTCCGCCTCGCGCTCCAGACCCAGGCGGTTCAGGCCAGCGATGGCCAGCAGCGTGCCGGCGATGTGGC
>JAIXVH010000014.1 GCA_027483125.1 Acetobacteraceae bacterium
CCCGATCTCGGGCGTTGATGTGCAGCAAGGACGTCAGCCACCGGCCGCGCATATGTTGGGCTCGTGGAATGGCGACACCGGTCGGGGCGGCAACAGGCTGCGCCCGGGGCCATACGCGATGAGGTCACCATGACGATCAAGGACATTGGCCCGAAGCCGCAATCTTTCGACATGGAGCACGCGACAAAGGCGAACCTGGACTATCGCGCCGTCGCCTGGAGCGGGCGCTATCTGCAGGTGACGCTGATGTCGATCCCGGTCGGCGGCGATATAGGCCTTGAAGCGCATCCGGAGACGGATCAGTTCTTGCGCCTCGATGCTGGCCATGGTCGCGTGCAGATGGGCCCGGCGAACGATGACATGCCCTTCGAGAAGGACGTGTCGGACGGCTGGTGCGTTCTCGTGCCGGCCGGGACCTGGCACAACATCACCAACATCGGGCCGACACCGATGCAGGTCTACGCCATCTACGCGCCGGCCCATCACAAACCCGGCAAGGTGCAGACGACATCGGCAGCGGCCGAGGCTGACCAGGACGACAAACCTGCCGACTGGTCGGTACAAAGCAGCCCTGCGCTCGACAAACACGGGTGACGGCGCTCCAGCTCCTTTTCTATATCTGTGCCGCGCTGCTGTTTCAGCTCGCGATCGGAATCGGCCTGGCGGCTTGGCGCTGGCGGGGCAGCGGCACGTCGCCGATGACAATGCCGATCGAGGCCGGCGCGAACGGTCAGAAGCTTGCCTGGCCGGGCTTGCGCGACTTCCGCGTGCTGCGACGGCAGTTCGATGATGCGCTGCGGACGCAATGCTCCTTCCATCTTGCGCCGGTGGATGGGGTGCCCCTGCCGCCATTCCTGGCAGGCCAGTTCCTCACCTTCGCGTTCGATATCCCGCAGCCCGCGGGCGGCGCGAACCGGCTGATCACGCGCTGCTATTCCGTCTCCGATGCACCGCGTCCTGATGCCTACCGCATCACGGTCAAGCGGGTGCTGTCGCCACCGAACCGACCGGAGCTGCCACCGGGCATCGCCTCCAGCCACCTGCATGACCGGGTGCAGGAAGGCGACCTGCTTCGGGTTCGCGCACCATCGGGTCGCTTCTTCATCGATGCTGATGCCGAGGTCCCGGCGGTCTTCATCGCCGGCGGCATCGGCATCACGCCCTTGGTGAGCATGCTGGGCTGGTGCCTGGCGCAGCAGCCCGGGCGCGTCCTGCACCTCTTCTACGGACTGCGGCACGGCGGCGAACACGCGTTCAAGTCAAGCCTTGAGGCCCTGGCCGCCCAGCATCCTGCCTTTCACCTGAACGTGGTCTACAGCCAGCCAGGCCAGGCCGATGTCCTGGGGCGGGACCATCAGCACGCGGGCTATGTCGATGTGGCGCTGCTGCGCCAAACGCTGCCGCATGGCCGGCACGCCTTCTACATCTGCGGCCCGCCGCCGATGATGGCGAGCCTGATCCCCGCCCTCATCGCATGGGGCATCCCGCCGCAGGACATCCACCACGAGGCCTTCGGGCCGGCCTCCCTCGTCCCGGTGCAGGCCGCCTCCGCCGAGGCAGCGACCACCACGGTAGAGGTTCAATTCCGCCGCTCCGGACGCACGCTGATCTGGGATGGGCAGGATGCGAGCCTGCTCGACTTCGCCGAACGCCACGGCATCGCGGCGGAGTCCGGCTGCCGGTCCGGCAGTTGCGGCAGTTGCGAGACCGGTATCCGGTCCGGCACCGTCCGCTATGCGGTGAAGCCGGACCATGAGGTGGCGGCTGGACGCTGCCTGCTCTGCGTTGGCACGCCGGGCTCGGCGCTGGTGCTCGACGCATGACCGGCAGTCTGTTCAACCGCGAGGTGCTGCCCTTCGCGCTGGCGCTCGCCGCACTGGCCGCCGCGGCGCTGCTGCTCGATCTCGGCCTGCATCTGGCCGATGCGGTCTGGATCGGGCGCTACCTGGGCATTCCCGGAACGGCGCTGATCCTGCTCTCGCTCCGCTATTCGCTGCGCAAGCGCAAGCTGATCACCACGGGTGATCCGGTGTCGCTGCTCCGCCGGCATGAATGGATGGCCTGGGCAGGGTCATTGCTCGTGCTCGTGCATGCCGGGATTCACTTCAACGCCATCCTCGCCTGGCTGGCGGTCTGGGCGATGCTCATCAATGTCGCCAGCGGGCTGACCGGCAAGTACCTGCTGGCCCGATCGCGCCGCCGGATGGAGGCGAGCCGCCAGCAATTCCGCGACAAGGGGCTGTCCGCGCTTGCCGTCGAGGAACGGCTCTACTGGGACAGCCTGACCTTCGACGTGATCAAGCAATGGCGGGTGGTGCATGTCCCGATCACCCTCGCCTTCGCTGTCCTGGCGACAGCGCATATCCTGAGTGTCTTCCTGTTCTGGGGGTGGCGATGAAGCGGCCCTGGATCATGCTCGTGGTCGCGGCCAATCTGGTCGTGATCGTCGCACTCGCCTTCATCTATCCGCATCTGATGGTGAGCCCCGGACCGCTGGTGCCGGCGCACGCGCAGCTGGCGACGGATTGCTTCGCCTGTCACACGCCGCTGCTTGGGGCGTCGGCGGGGCGCTGCGTCACCTGCCACGCCGTCGCGGATATCGGCCTGCGCTCCACCACCGGTGTCGCGCTGGCGCGAACCGGCCCGGCGGCGCGGACGCCCTTCCACCAGCATCTGGTCGCGCAGAACTGCCTTGCCTGCCATAGCGACCATCAGGGGTCGCGGATCGGACAAAGCAGCCGCATGAATTTCTCACACGCGCTGCTGCAACCCGCGACACAGGCGAGTTGCGCGACCTGCCATACGGCGCCGGCGAACAACTTCCATCGCGCCCTGACCACCGGTTGCGCGCAGTGCCACGGCACCGAGCGCTGGGCGCCCGCCACCTTCGATCACACGCGGCTCTTCCAACTCGACCGCGATCACAATGCGCCTTGCGCGACCTGCCACGTGAACAACGATACCAGCCGCTACACCTGCTATGGCTGCCATGAGCACCAGCAGGATCGCATCGCCGCCCGCCACCTGCGGGAGGGAATCCGGGACTTCCAGAACTGCGTGTCCTGCCATCGCAGCGCGCATGGCGAGCCGGAGCGCCCCGGTGGACGCGATCGCCGTGACGGCCGCAGCGGCCGGGAGAGGGATTGAAGCCATATGCCACGCCTGCACTTGCACCCTGAACGTCATCTCGTCTCGCGCATCGGCTGGCTGCGGGCGGCGGTGCTGGGGGCCAATGACGGCATCGTCTCCACCGCCAGCCTGATCGTCGGCGTGGCCGCCGCGGCAGCCCCGCAGAGCGACATCCTGATTGGCGGCGTGGCCGGCTTGGTGGCCGGTGCGATGTCGATGGCGGCTGGCGAATACGTGTCAGTCAGCTCCCAATCCGACACGGAGCAGGCCGACCTGGCACGGGAAACGCAGGAGCTGCAGGACAACCCCGCCTTTGAACACGAGGAACTGGCCGACATCTATGTCCGCCGCGGCGTCGAGCGTGGATTGGCGCTGCAGGTCGCCGAACAGCTGATGGCCAAGGATGCGCTCGGCGCGCATGCGCAGGATGAACTCGGGATGTCCGAGATCACCACAGCGCGGCCCATCCAGGCGGCACTGACCTCGGCCGCGACCTTCGCGGTCGGCGCCGCCATGCCGCTGCTGATGGTTGTCGTCGCGCCGACGCACCTGCTCGTCTGGATCGTCTCCGGCGCCTCGCTTGCCTTCCTGGCGTTGCTGGGTGCCGTTGGTGCCCAGGCGGGCGGCGCCAATGTGATGCGGGCTACGGCGCGCGTGACATTCTGGGGCGCGCTGGCCATGGCATTGACGGCCGGCATTGGTGCGCTGGTCGGCACGGTCGTTTAGCCGGGATGTTCACCAGCCGCGTCGGACATCAGCGCGGCCAATGGCGGTGAAGCGCGTCAATGACAAAGGCGTGGCTGCGGCGGAGCATCCGTGTCGGATCCGGGCGCGCTACAACCAGATGCGCATGCCCGGCTGGCAGACGATCATGGCAGCGCTCGAGTTGCTCCGCATCATCGCTCGGCCACGGGCGCTGCTATTGGGTGCCTACCGCGCCGCCGAACAGGTGTTGACGCCGAGCAGGCTGTAGGCGGGGCAGCGGCTCATCAGCCCAGTGGCCAAGGGCACAAGGCCGACCAGCCCCCACCAGCCGAGTGGGCCGAACATGCCAAGGCCGAGCAAGGCCAAGCCCGCTGCGATGCGCAGCCCTCTGTCGACGGAACCAACATTGCGCGTCATGGCACTCTCCTGTTTCACCAGGCCCGAAGGCCGTTGCAGATAGACATGCGCCCCACGCGGCGCTGGCGCATTGATCCGCGTCAGGCTGGCACCGCGGATTTCGCCCATGCGACGATGCGGCTGGTCGGCAAGGCGCCCGCCTGGCGCGTAACCTCCCGGCCACCGGCAAACAGGGCGAGTGTCGGGATGCTGCTGATCGCGAGTTCGGTGGCGAGGGCTGGCGCTTCCTCCGTCGATACCTTGATCAGTCGCATATGGGGTTCGAGCACCTTTGCCGCGGCCTCGAAGGCGGGCGCCATGGCGCGACAGGGCCCGCACCATGACGCCCAGAAATCCACCAGCAACGGCACCCCGCTGAGGCGGAGATGGCGGCGAAAGCGTTCCTCGGACAGTGCCAGAGGCCTGCCGTCGAACAACGCCGCGCGGCACTCGCCACAACGCGGCCCATCGCCGAGACGGGCCTCGGGCACCCGATTGATGGCATCGCATTGCGGGCAGACGATCTGGAGGTTGGCGTTCATGACAGCGTCCCTGCGCTATGGGATGGCACGGGCATCGGTGGTCACTCCCTGTGGGGTGGGGCAGGTCACTCGGCTGGGATCGCCGCGGCGGAGCCTGCTGCCTTCGCCTTCACTGGGATCTTCAGGTAGCGCACCCCATTGGCCTCCGCCTCCGGGAAGCGGCCGGCCCTGATGTTCACCTGGATCGACGGCAGCAGCAGCATCGGCGCGGCGAGCGTGCTGTCACGCGCCTGACGAAAGGCGACGAATTCGGCCTCCGTCGTGCCGTCCTTCACATGCGGGTTGTTCGCACGCTGCGCGGCCACGGTGCTTTGCCAGGCGAAGCTGTCGCGTCCCGGTGCCTTGTAGTCATGGCAGATCCAAATCCGCGTCTCGGGCGGCAGGGCCAGCAGCCGTTGAATGGAATGCCAAAGCTGGTGCGCATCACCGCCCGGAAAATCGGCGCGCGCCGTGCCGTAGTCATGCATGAACAGCGTATCGCCAACGAAGACGTCGCTGCCGATGCAATAGGCGACATCGGCCGGCGTATGGCCCGGCACATGCAGCACCTTCACGGTCAAGGAACCGAGCGCGAAGCTTTCACCATCTGCGAAGAGCCGATCAAAATCGCCGCCCTCGGGCTTCAGGTCCTGCATGTCGAAGACCGGGCGAAAGATCTTCTGAACGTCCCGGACATGCTCGCCGATGCCGATCGGCGCAGCTGTTGCGGCCTTGATGTAGGGCGCGGCGGTCAGGTGGTCGGCGTGCACATGCGTCTCCAGCACCCAACGGATGGTGACGCCGGCTTCCGCCGCGGCGGCGATGAGAGCATCGGCGGAGGCCGTATCGGCCTCACCCGAGCGATTGTCCCAATCCAGCACGGGGTCGATGACCGCGCCGTCCTTCGTCGCGGGATCCCAGACCAGATAGCTGACGGTGTTGGTCGCCTCATCAAAGAAAGCGCGAATGAGCGGCTGTTCCATCATGTCCTTCTTTCCCCCGGGATGGGGCTTGAACATCATATAAGCAATCCCTTATTAAGCGCAAGATTATGAAAGGGGCGATTGGATGATGCCAGCGGCAGACACGGCGACGCTGGAAGAAAACGCCGCAGAAGCTGCACGGTTGCTGCGCCTGCTGGCGAACGAGCGCAGATTGCTGCTGCTCTGCCATCTCGCAGGTGCCGGCGAGATGACGGTGAGCGCATTGGCCGCAACCGTCGGCCTTTCCCAGCCCGCACTCTCCCAGCACCTGGCCAAGCTGCGCGAGGACGGGTTGGTGGCCACTCGCAAGGCGTCGCAGGCGGTCTTCTATCGCCTCGCCGATCCGAAGGCGGCGCGACTTCTGGAAGTGCTGCGGGACCTCTTCTGCCCGCCCCAAACCTCTCCCATCGAACAACACGTTGAAGGACCACACCCATGAAGACCATCTCCCCCCAGGATGCCGCGGCGCTGCTGCGCGACGGCGCCACCCTCGTCGATGTGCGCGAGCCCGATGAACATGCCCGTGCGCGCATCCCCGGCGCGCGGAACCTCCCGCTGTCGCGGCTGGAGGAGGCGGAACTGGCCGTGCATGACGGCAAGCCGGTGGTGTTTCACTGCCGCAGCGGCGCCCGCACCGCGGGCAATGCCGATCGGCTCGGCGCCAAGGCCGGCCTGTGCGAGGCCTACATCGTCGAAGGTGGGCTGGATGCCTGGCAGCAGGCAGGGCTTCCGGTGGCGACCGATCGCCGCCAGCCACTGGAACTGATGCGCCAGGTGCAGATCGCCGCGGGCAGCCTGGTGGTGCTGGGCGTTCTGCTGGGCGCGCTGGTCTCACCCTGGCTTTACGCGCTGGCAGGCTTTGTTGGCGCCGGGCTGGTCTTCGCCGGCGTGACCGGCACCTGCGGCTTGGCCAATCTGCTGCGGCTGATGCCCTGGAACCGCGTATCGGCAATGCCGGCTGTCGCCAGGTCAGCGTAAGCCGCCAGACACAGCATCATGTTCGATCTCTCCGTATGGCAGGCGCTGCTGGGCGCTGCCTCCGGCTCGCTGGTCGGCTTCACGCTCGGCCTGGTGGGCGGTGGAGGATCGATCCTGGCGGTGCCGCTGCTGGTTTACCTGGTGGGTGTGCCGAGCGCGCATATGGCGATCGGCACCAGCGCAGTCGCGGTTGCGATCAATGCCGCGACGAGCGTGATCCGCCACGCCCGTGCGGGCAATGTGCGCTGGCCCTGCGCCTCGGTCTTCGCCACCGCCGGCGTGGCGGGCGCCTTCGCCGGGTCGGCGCTGGGTCGGCGTGTGGATGGGCAGGCGCTGCTGGCCGCCTTCGCCATACTGATGATTGTCGTGGCGGTATTGATGCTGCTGCGGCGCGATGATGACGTGGATCGCATCGTTCGGCTGAACCGGGGCAATGCGCCGGCGCTGGTGGGCACCGGGCTCGGCGTCGGCGCGTTGTCCGGCTTCTTCGGAATTGGCGGGGGCTTCCTGATCGTGCCCGGGCTGGTCTTTGCGACGGGCATGCCGATGTTGCAGGCGATCGGGACATCGCTCGTGGCCGTCACCGCCTTTGGCGTGACGACCGCCGGAACCTACGCGGCGGCCGGTATGGTGAATTGGCCGCTCGCCGCGGTGTTCGTTGGCGGTGGGGTCCTGGGCGGGCTGATCGGTACGCGCGCTGGTCGGGTCCTGTCGCAGCGTCGCGGGGCACTGACGCGGGTGTTCGCCGGGCTGATCTTTGTGGTTGCGGGGTACATGCTGGCCCGTGGTTTCGGCGTTCTCGGGTAGTCATCTGGCGAGATGCGCCTGACGGCGCCAAACTAAGGTTGGTTTCCGGTTCCGAGCAGGGCGCCATCATTCCGGCACACCTGCCGCGATGCGTGACGTGCTCCCCTGGAATGGCGCCATTTTTCGGTAGTGTCCGCTCCAGCGAGGGACCGACGAACGAAGCACAGCACGTTCAGCGATGAGTGATCATCGGGATATTGAAGGGTTGAGCTGCGAAGCGGATCAACGAGTCCGGCGCGGCGACGGCGGATGTGTGCACCGGCGCGGGATCAGCGGAGCGACCTTCTACACGTGGAAGGCCAAGTTTGGTGGCCTTGATGTGACCGAGACTCAATGGCTTCGGACGCTGGAAGAGTGTCCATCGCCGGTTGCTGGAGCCGATCGATTATGTGCCGCCAGCCGAAGCCGAGGCGGAATACTGCGCGGCACAGGACAGGCGACCGATGGCCGCGTGACCCAAACCAAACAGCCTCCGACGAACCCGGGGCGGTTCATACACCAAGGACGCGACATCAGAGGGTATTGCAGGGGTGGGGATGTTGTGGAATAGAGACCGCCAGGAGCGGGCGGGCGTAGCTCAGGGGTAGAGCACGACCTTGCCAAGGTCGGGGTCGAGGGTTCGAATCCCTTCGCCCGCTCCAGTCGGTTTCCCAACCCATTTTCTGGCCTAGTGACAGCCGCTCGCGGTGCCAGTTCGGACGGGCCATTCGTGGTGTGGCTTGGGAAATGTGCCAAGCCGAGAAGCCCTGTTCCTCTCTCCTCAGCGCCATTCATCTCTACACCTCGGGACTTGACCAATTAGATCCGTAGCTAGGCTCAGGCCTCATTAAATCGCTTGTAGCGGCGCGGCAGGCTGTGATTCTGACGGGGATGGAGGTGTTCCATGTC
>JAIXVH010000184.1 GCA_027483125.1 Acetobacteraceae bacterium
CAATGTCTTCATCGGCGTGCAGCCCGGCTTCGGCTATGAGGGCGATCCGATGCGGCTGCTGTTCGAAAGCGGCTTCGCCCCCACCCACGCCTTCGCCGCCTTCTATCGCTGGCTGCGCGAGGATTTCGCGGCCGATGCCGTGCTGCATTTCGGCACCCATGGCGCGCTGGAATTCATGCCCGGCAAGCAGACCGGCATGGGCGCCGATTGCTGGCCCGACCGGCTGATTTCGGACCTGCCGAACTTCTACCTCTATGCCTCGAACAACCCGTCCGAAGGCATGCTCGCCAAGCGCCGCGCGGCCGCGACCTTGATCAGTTATCTGACGCCGCCGGTCGCACATGCCGGTCTTTATCGCGGCATGCTTGATCTGAAAGCGACGCTGGATCGCTGGCGCAATCTGGAGCCGGATGCACCGCGCGAGACCATCGCCGAACTCGTGCAGGCGCAGGCCGCCGCGCTGGACCTGTGCTCCGCGGAACCCGCCTGGTCGCTGGGCGAAGCCGAAGCCCGCGTGCAGCGCCTGACCGCGCAGCTGCTCGAACTGGAATACGAACTCATCCCGCACGGCCTGCATGTCGTGGGCGAGGGCATGTCGCGTGAACATCGGCAGGAAACACTGGACGCCGCCTCTATCGCCGACCCTGCCGAACGCCAGCGCCTGGACGCGCTGCTGGCCGATGACCATGAACTGCCCGCGATCATCCACGCACTCGATGCCGGGTATATCCGCCCCGTGCCCGGCGGTGACCTGCTGCGCACACCGGAAGTGCTGCCCACCGGGCGCAACATCCACGGCTTCGATCCCTTCCGCATCCCGTCTGCCTTTGCGGTGAAGGATGGCGAGCAGATGGCCGACAAGCTGCTCGCGCGCCACGCCGAGGAACATGCGCGCCTGCCGGAAACCGTCGCACTCGTGCTGTGGGGCACCGACAATCTCAAGACCGAAGGCGGCGCCATCGCGCAGGCTCTGGCACTGATGGGCGCGCGCCCGCGGCATGACAGCTACGGCCGCGTCGCCGGTGCGACGTTGGTGCCGCTGGCCGAACTCGGCCGCCCGCGCATCGATGTGATGATCAGCCTCTCCGGCGTCTTCCGTGACCTGCTGCCGTTGCAGACGAAACTATTGGCCGAGGCTGCGCTGCTCGCCGCCGGCGCGGATGAGGCACCCGCCGAAAACTTCATCCGCAAGCACGCGCTGGCGACGATGGAAAAGCACGGCTGCTCCCTGGAAGACGCCGCACTTCGCGTCTTCGGCAATGCGGACGGCGCCTATGGCGCGAACGTCAACCTGCTGATCGACAATGGCGCTTGGCAGGAAGCGGAGGAACTCGCGGAGACCTATACCCGCCGCAAGGGCTTCGCCTATGGCGTGGATGGCCGTGCGCGCCGCCAGGATGCGGTGATGAACGACACGCTCAGCACGGTCGATCTGGCCTATCAGAACCTCGACAGCGTCGAGACCGGTGTGACCACCATCAGCCAGTATTTCGACAGCCTGGGCGGCATTTCCCGCGCCGTCGCGCGCGCCAAAGGCTCCGAGGCCGAGGTCTATATCTGCGACCAGACCCGCGGTTCCGGCCGCGTGCGTTCCTTGGGCGAACAGGTCTCGCTGGAGACCCGCACGCGCGGCCTGAACCCGAAATGGTACGAGCCACTGCTGAAGCACGGCTATGAAGGCGTGCGGCAGATCGAGGCGCAGGTGAGCAACACGCTGGGCTGGTCCGCCACGACCGGCCAGGTGCAGCCCTGGGTCTACGCCAACCTCGCCGAACTCTACATGCTGGACCCCGAGATGCGCGCGCGCCTCGCCGCGCTCAATCCGACAGCATCGGCCAAGATCGCGAACCGCCTGCTGGAGGCGCATGAGCGCGCCTATTGGCAGCCGGACGCCGCGACGCTGGAGGCGCTGCGCGCCGCCGGCCAGGAACTCGAAGACCGCCTTGAAGGCATCTTGCCGGAGATAGCCCTATGACAGCAGTTCAACGCATCGAAACCATCCGCGGCTCCATCCCGCGCAAGCCTGACGGCGATGGATCCGTCCAGGTGCAACTGGACCCCTCGATGAAGATTGAAGGGGCGAAGGTCTTCGCCGTCTATGGCAAGGGTGGCATCGGGAAATCGACCACCTCTTCCAACCTGGCGGTGGCCTTCAGCAAGCTTGGCAAACGCGTGCTGCAGATCGGCTGCGACCCCAAGCACGACAGCACCTTCACGCTGACCAAGAAGCTGATCCCGACCGTCATCGACATCCTCGAGACGGTGAATTTCCACTCCGAGGAGCTGCGCCCGGAGGATTTCGTCTTCGAAGGCTACAATGGCGTGATGTGCGTGGAAGCCGGCGGCCCGCCCGCGGGCACCGGTTGCGGCGGCTATGTGGTCGGCCAGACGGTCAAACTGCTCAAGGAACATCACCTGCTGGAAGACACGGATGTCGTGATCTTCGACGTGCTGGGCGATGTGGTCTGCGGTGGTTTCGCCGCCCCCCTGCAGCATGCGGAGCGCGGCATCGTCGTCGCCGCCAATGACTTCGACAGCATCTTTGCGATGAACCGCATCGTGCAGGCGATCGGCGCCAAGTCGAAGAATTACGACGTGCGGATCGGTGGCGTGATCGTCAACCGCAGCGCGGCGACCGACCAGGTGGAGCGCTTCAATGGCGCGACCGGCATGCGCACACTGGCGCATTTCCCGGATCTTGATGCCATCCGCCGCTCGCGCCTGAAGAAGTCGACGCTGTTCGAGATGGACGCGCCGGAGCTGAAGCCGGTGCTGGAGGAATACCTGCGCCTGGCGGAAAACCTCTGGAAAGGCGTCGATGAGTGCAAGGCCACCAGCCTGCGCGACCGCGACATCTTCGACCTGCTGGGCTACGAGTGATGAGCGCGACCTACGACACCCGCCGCGGCGAGCTGGAAGAGTATTTCGACCGCACCGCGGCCGATACCTGGGCGCGGCTCACCTCTGACGCGCCCGTTTCCGGCGTGCGCGCCACCGTCCGCGCCGGCCGCAACCAGATGCGGGCGACGCTGCTGTCCTGGCTGCCCGCGGACCTCACCGGCAAGCGCGTGCTGGATGCCGGATGCGGCACCGGCGCACTGGCCTTCGAAGCGGCGCGGCGCGGCGCCGAAGTGCTGGCGGTGGACATTTCGCCCACGCTCATCGGCCTCGCGCAGGAACGCACGGCCGGCCAGAGCAACATTGAATTCCGCGTGGGCGACATGCTCGATCCGGGCTTCGGCCGCTTCGACCACATCGTCGCGATGGACAGCCTGATCCACTATGAATTGGCCGATGTGACGCGCGCGCTGGCGGGCCTTGCCGCACGCGCCAACAACAGTCTGTGCTTCACCTTCGCGCCGCGCACACCGCTGCTCGCCACGATGCATCTCGCGGGAAAACTCTTTCCGCGCGGCGATCGCAGCCCACGCATCGTGCCGCTCGCCGGCCAAGCGCTGCGCCACGCGCTGGGCAAAAGCCTCACCATCGGCCGCCACCATCGCGTTTCCAAAGGGTTCTACATCTCCGAGGCGCAGGAGATCCGCGCCAGATGAAGTTGATCCTCCGCCAATGGATGAAGCTCGCGCCCGGCTACCTGCCCTTCGCCGATGCCGGCAGCGCGAACCTGCCGATGTCGCGCCTGGTGCGCCTGTCGCTGTTCCAGGTGTCGGTGGGTCTGTGCACGGTGCTGATCGTTGGCACCCTCAACCGCGTGATGATCGTGGA
>JAIXVH010000270.1 GCA_027483125.1 Acetobacteraceae bacterium
ATTGGTGCAGGACGGCGTGTGCCAAGGTCTGCTGGGCTTCGATGCGGTCCGCGGATTGCGCCATTTCCTGCCCGGCAAGGTGCATCTGTTCCGCTCGGTGGCCAAGGTGATGGCCGCCATCCTGTCGCGCCGCGACGCGGAGGAAGCGGTGCGTCAGGCGCATCTGGCCACCAGTCGCGAGAGCGCGCGCTTGCAGGCGGTGCTGTCGGCCATGCCTGAGCTGGTGATCGAACTGGATGCGCAGGGCTGCTTCATGGGCTGCCACGCAGGCGCTGCCTTGTTTCCCGCCCTGGTGGCGGAAGACCGCCGCGGCGCGACGCTGGAGGCGTTGCTGCCGGCCGCCGGCGCCGAGGCCGTCCGCTGCATGCTGGCCGAGATGGCGCGGGGCGAGGTGGTAAAGGCACCGGCGCTCAGGCTCGATCTGGGCGACGGCGAGCGGTGGTGGCGCATCTCGCTCACCACGATACCGGCTTCGGGGCATCTGCTGGTGCTGCGGGACATCTCCGATGCCAGGCGACAGACCGAGGAGATCGAACTGCTCTCCCAGATCGCGCGGCGCACGACGGATCTGGTGGTGGTGACCGACCCGCAGCGGCGCATCGAATGGGTCAATGCCGCCTTCGAGCGCACCACCGGCTGGCAGCTGGCCGATGTGCGGGGCCGCACGCCGGCCAGTGTGCTGCAGAGCGAGGCGACCGACAGCAAGACCATCGCGCGCATCCGCCAGGCGCTGGACACCGAAAGCGCCGTGCAGGCGGAATTGCTCAACAGCACCCGCGACGGCCGGCAATACTGGGTGCAGCTGCACATCCAGCCGCTGCGCGACGCACAGGGCGTGCTGACCGGCTTCATGTCGGTGCAGAGCGACATCACCGAACGTCGCCGCCAGCAGGCGCTGCTGATGAGCACCGCAAAGGCGGCGGCGGATGCGCGCGCCATGCTGGAAGCCGCCGTCGAATCCCTCCAGGACGGCTTCGTACTGTTCGACGCGCAGGACCGCCTGGTGCTGTGCAATCACCGCTATCGCGAAATGTATGCACTCTCGGGCAAGGCCATCGAGGCTGGCATGAGCTTCGAGGAAGGGCTGCGCTTCGGCCTGGCGCAGGGCCAGTACCGCGAGGCGGTGGGGCGCGAGGAGGAGTGGCTCGCCGAGCGCCTGGCGCAGCATCGCTCGGCGGCCAGCGAGATCGAGCAGCAGCTGGCCGATGGCCGCTGGGTGCGCATCTTCGAGAAGGCCACG
The DNA here is from genome assembly GCA_027483125.1 of Acetobacteraceae bacterium. Classification (GTDB taxonomy): domain Bacteria; phylum Pseudomonadota; class Alphaproteobacteria; order Acetobacterales; family Acetobacteraceae; genus Rhodovarius. The sequence continues at coordinate 1,241 of JAIXVH010000270.1, forward strand.
CCCGATGGCGGGCGCGTGGGGCTGCGGGTGGACATCACCGCGCTCAAGCTGGCCGAACGCCGCGCGCTGGCCGACCGCTCGGCGGCGATGGAGGCAAGCCAGGACGGCATCGCCATCACCGATGCGCAAGGGCTGTTCGTCTACATGAACCGCGCGCATCTCGCGATGTTCGGCCTGCGCGAGGATGCCGAAGTGCTCGGCAAGCCCTGGTCCATGCTCTACTCGGAGGAAGGGGCGGCCTGGATGGTCGCCAATGCCATGCCCCGGCTCTTCGAGCAGGGCCGCTGGTCGGGCGAGATCCTGGGCCGCGCGCGCGACGGCAGCGTGGTCGACCAGGATGTCTCGCTGACGCTGCAGGCCAATGGCGGCATCCTCTGCATCACGCGCGACATCCGAGGGCGCAGGCGCGAGGCCGCCGAGCGGGAGAAGCTGCGGGCCGAGTTGCAGCTGGCCCAGCGCCGCGAGGTCATCGGCCAGATGGCCGCGGGCCTGGCGCATGACTTCAACAACCTGCTCGCGGTCATTGCGGGCAGCGCCGAGCTGATCGCGGACGATGCGCCCGATGGCACGCCCGCGGCCAGTGCCGCCGTGCGCATCCGCATGGCATCCGACCAGGCCGCAGGCCTGGTCCGCCGACTGCTGACGATCGGCGCGCATGAGGGCAGCCGCATGCTGCTGGACCTGCGCACGCCGCTGCGCGAAGCGGCGGATCTGGTGCGCGCCAGCATGCGCGCGCCGGCGCATCTGGTGCTGGAACTGCCCGACGAACCCGTCGAGGCCAGCGCCGAGCCCACGGATCTGCTCCAGCTTGTGCTCAACCTCGGCATCAATGCGCGCGATGCGCTGGCGGGGGAGGCAGGCGAGGTGCGCATCACGCTCAGCCCGCCGGCGACGGTCGATGCCGGCCAGGTGGTGGCGGTGGGCCGGCTGGAGCCGGGGCGGGCCTATGCCTGCCTCAGCGTCGCCGACAGCGGTGCCGGGATGCCTGCCGCACTGGCTGCCGATGTCTTCCGTCCCTATTTCTCGACCAAGGCCGAGAAGGGCACCGGGCTGGGTCTTGCCGTGGTCAGTTCCATCGTCACAGGCAATGGCGGGGCTGTCGTGCTGGACACGGCGCCAGGCCAGGGCAGTCGCTTCCGCGTCTATTGGCCGATCGACGGCGCGCCCGCCGCAACGCCGCCGGCTGCGGCCGCGCCGGGCGGGCGGCTGGACGGCCATGCGGTGCTGGTGGTCGATGACGTACCGGACGTGCTGGCCGTCACCGTGGGCTTCCTGGAGGCCGCGGGCGCGGAGGTCGCGCCCTCGACCGAGCCCGATGACGTGCTGCAGGCGCTGCGCGACGACCCGACCGCCTGGGCGCTGCTGGTGACCGATTTCGACATGCCCGGCATGAACGGCGCCGAACTGGCGCGTGCGGCGCGGCAGATCGCCCCGGGCCTGCCGGTGCTGCTGGTCACGGCGGTCACCGGCGCAGCCGATCGTGGCGCCGGCGAGTTCGACGCGGTGCTGACCAAGCCCATCTCGCGCGAGGCACTGATCAGCGCGGCGGAATCTGCCATACTGCGTGCCGCCTCGGGGAGGGCTGCATGCGCGTGCTGATCGCCGACGACCATGATCTGCTGAGGGACACGCTGGAGCTGTGGTTCCAGCGTGAAAGCATCGAGGTCACACCGGCGCGCGACCTGGCCGGCGCGCTCGCCGCCATGGCAGCAGCCGAGCCATTCGACCTGGTTCTGCTGGATTACGGCATGCCGGGAATGGATGGGCTGGCTGGCCTGTCGCGGGCACTGACGGAAGCGAAGGGAGCACGGGTGGCGCTGATCTCCGGCGTTGCCCCGCGTGAGGTGGCGGAGCAGGCGCTCGCCATCGGTGCCGCGGGTTTCCTGCCCAAGACCTTGCCTGCGCGTTCGCTGGTCAATGCGGTGCGCTTCATGGCGATGGGCGAGCAATACGCGCCGGTCGACTTCATGACAGCGCCGGCGGAGGTCGCGCCGCCCAATCCGCTGGCCGACAAGCTCACGCCGCGCGAATTGCAGGTGCTGCGCGAGCTCTGCGCGGGCAAGGCGAACAAGGAGATCGCCATCGCGCTGGGCATCCAGGAGCCCACGGTGAAGCTCCACATGAAGACGCTCTATCGCAAGATCGGCGCGCATAACCGAACCCAGGCCGCGCTGATCGCCAAGGAGAGCGGCCTGATGTGATGACCTATCCCTTGAGGATAGGTCGCCCGCCCGCCTGCGCCAGCGGCGCATCCGGCCGCCATTGATTCAGCACTCGATACCGGCTGTTTCGGGGTGATCCATCACCGCGCCGGCTGGTGCCTTGCGCAACGGGCGCGCAGACCCATCCGAACGGACAGCAAGGCTGGCCCCCAGGACAGGGCGATGGCGCCAACGCGTCCTTCCGCCCTCCTTTGCGCGCCATTCATGTCCATGGGCGCGCAAGATTTTTCGCATCGGCTCCGCGAGACGTTGGTCAGCGCCCCCCAAAGCGGAGCAGATCGAATTGTTGTCATCGGACAGCTGCATCAATTCACGCCCGGCGGGCATCGCCATGCCGCGCAGCAGCGTGACCGTGGCAGGGCTGGGCCATGGCGGCGTGGTCTCGCCCGCATCCGCAAGATTCGCCCCGCTCTTCCGCCATAGGGGCCGGGCATGATGAATCAGCCGCGGACGTGTCTCTCCGACCGGAGAATGCAGGAATCACTCGCCACGCTCTTCTACGCGGGCGCAGACTTGGCATGGCAGGATGACCGGCTGGAGCGTCAGCTGGGCCTGGCCATGCTGGCCCTGGCGCGGAAGCTCGACGCGGGCTTGGGCATGGTGGGACCATCGGCGTTCCGCGACTGGGAAGAGGCGGCGCGCGCCCTGCGGGAGCCGGAGGCATAGCATTTGGCCGGCCTGGGGTGGTGATTGGCTGCTCCATCCCGCCCGGCTCGAGCATGGGGTTGTTGGCCCCTAAGGTCGAGGCGGCTTCAGGCTTGAGCGCCGGCCGCGACGCCGACCGCAGCCGCGCCGCCGCGCCGCCGCGCACGACCTGTCCTTCACCGACGCGTTGATCATCGCCGCCGCCCTCGGAGCCGGCTGCACCACGCTGCTGACCGAGGAGTTGCAGTCAGGTCGTCGGTTCGGCGACCTGACCGTCACGAAGCCTTTCGAGGCTTACGGCATCGCCACATCAATGCCCTGATAGAAGTAGTTCTGCGCCCGGATCTGGTCATCCGTCAGACGCTGCCCCGCCGGGATCACCAGCGTGCCATCGGCCCGCGTGATCGGCCCGTCAAACGGGTGCAGCGTGCCGG
>JAIXVH010000475.1 GCA_027483125.1 Acetobacteraceae bacterium
ACAGCCCGGCGGCGCGGCCCTTCGCCCAGGCCGCGGCCTGCACCGCGCCCACCGCATAGGCCGCACGGTCGAAGCTGCGATGGGTGAGCGCGATATGCTCATTGGCGGCGGCGAAGAGCAGCGTGTGCTCGCCCACCACCTGGCCACCGCGCAGCGCCGCGAAGCCGATGGTGCCGGTGCCGCGCGCGCCGGTATGGCCATCGCGACCGGATTCCCGGCCGGCATCCTCCAACGTGGTGCCGCGGCCCGCGGCCACCGCGCGGCCGAGGCCCACCGCGGTGCCCGAGGGCGCATCCACCTTCTGGCGGTGATGCATCTCGACGATCTCGGCGTCATATTGGGTGGCCGGCAGCGCCGCGCCCATGCGTTCGGCCAGCGCGAACATCAGGTTCACGCCCGGTGCGAAATTCGCCGCATAGACGATCGGGATGCGCTGTGCGGCAAGCCGCAGCGCGGCCTCTTCCTCGGCCGAAAGGCCCGAAGTGCCCAGGATGAAGGCGCAGCCCGCAGCGGCAGCGGCGGCGGCATGGGCGGGTGCGGCATGGGCATGCGTGAAGTCGATCACCGCATCGGATGCCGCGCAGAGGGCGGCGGCATCGGCAAAGCCGGTCACGCCATCAGGCGCCGGGCGCCCATGCACCAGGCCGCCCGCCAGATGATGGCCGGCAACCCCGACCTCGCGCAGCAGCAACTGGCCCATCCGGCCAGCAATGCCCATGATCCCGATCCGCAACGCCATGGCGCGCCCCTTCAAGCCAGGCGCTTCATATGCACCGGGCGCGTCAGAAGCGGTAGGCCAGGCCCGCGGTCAGGCTGTGGAAGGAGGCGAAGTTGAACACCCGCCGGTTATCCGCGCCGCCATCGAGAAAACGATAGCTGGCCGTCACTTCCCAGTTCCGGTTGATCGCATAGGCACCACGCAATGCGGCATCCACCGCATAGCCGGCGGGGGCGCCGAGCGCGTCCACCTCGGCCATCAGGCGCAATTGCGGCGTCACGCGCCATTCGCCGGCGACATGGATCAGCGGCACCACGCCCACATCGCCTCGGCGATCCGACACCGCGCCCTGGCGCAGCCGGATTTCGGCGTTGCGCACCAACACCGTGCCACCGACATGCAGGCTGGTGTTGTCCGTGTGCAGCAGGCGGTAGCGATAGGTCACGCGCCAGGTGTCGAACTGGTAGTTGCCGCGCGTGGCGGTGCCGGCGGCGAAGACGGTGTTCTGGAAACGCGTGGCGCCCGGAAGCTGGCCGGTGCCTTCGCTGCGCAGGTACTGGTAGCTGGCGCGCAGGCCATGGCGCTCGGCCACCTGCCAGTCGAGTGTGACGCGCACCACCGGGCTGCTGGGCGCGCCTTGCAGGCGGTTCATGTCGAAGCGTGTGCCGGTGTCACCGGGGATGCGCACGGTGTTGCGCGACTGGAAGCTGGCGCCGGCCTCCACTTCGAGGCGCACCTGCGCCGTGGCGGGGGCAGCGAGGCCGATCGCGGCGAAGCCCGCGAGAACAAGACGCATCATGTGGGGAGACATCCAATCGATTGTGTCGCTGATGTAATGCAATGCACGAATGCCGCAAGCCCTTCAGGGCGCAGGCAACAGCGCATTCGTCCGTCCCAGCGCCCAATAGGCCGCAAGCCCGGTGTATTCGCGCAGCGCCCATTCGGCCATGCCAAGCCGCTGGCTGAACGGCGCGTCATAGCCCGAAGCATGCGTCGTGCCCGTGGAGTAGTTGACCGGCCAGGCCGTGATGGGCCAGCCGGCCGCGCGGAACACCCCCATCGCACGCGGCATGTGCGAGGCGCTGGTGACCAGCAACCACACCTGCCCGGGCTGCGGGTTGGCCAGCGGACGGGACAGCGTCGCATTCTCATGCGTGTTGCGCGCCTGGTTTTCGTACACCACGCGCTCCGGCGGCAGGCCCAGCGCGGTGAAGACCTGCCGCGCGACATCGGCTTCGGTCAGCGCATTGCCCAGCGGGTTGGGCGTGCCGCCGGTGAAGATGATGCGCGCCTGCGGAAAGCGTCGCGCCAGTGCCACGGCCTCTGTCATGCGTTCGGCCGCGCCATTCAGCGCCGGGATGCCGCGCGCGGCGGTCAGTTCCTGGTCCACCGCACCACCCAGGACGACCACGCCGTCGACGCGGGTGGGCGCGGGGTCGGGCCGGGCGAAGCGGTTCTCCAGCGGCCAGGTCAGCCAGGTGGCCAGCGGCGTGGTCGCGACCGCGATGAACCAGGCCAGCCCCAGCAAGGCCGGCCACCGCCCGAAGCGGCGGCGGGCCAGCAGCAGCAGCACGCCCAGGCTCAGCAGCAGCAGCGCCAGCGTGTTGGGCCGCGCCACCATCCAGAAGGCCTTGCTGGCCAGGAAGAGCGCGTCATCCAGCACGGTCAGTCATTCTCCGGATCGGGGTCGCGCACGCGCCAGAGCTCCACGGTGGAGCGGCCATCCTGGAACACATAGTTGATCTGGTAGCCACCCTCCAGCGCGGTGGTGATGGCGCGCGCGGCCGCCGGGCGCATGGCGCCCCAATGGGTGCGGTCCACCACGATGAAGCGGGGGCGGGTTTCCAGGATGCGCGTGATCTCGGCATCGGTGTCACTGCCGGCGAGGTTGTTCCAAACACCCGTCAGATGCGCCGGGAAGGCAAAGCGCGTGGGCAGCGCCGCATTGGCCAGGAAATACACGATCGGCTGGTAGTTCGCGATGAAGATGGTCTCGCCGGGTGGCATTTCCTCGGCGATGTGCTGGGCGATGCGCGCCGGCGCGTCGGGCTCCAGCAGGTAGTGACCGGACCAGATGCGCGGCGCGCTGTCATTGCGCCATGGATCGAGCGAGACGGCGGCGGTGATCAGCGTCAGGCACAGCATCGCGCGCCGCGGCGCCAGGAATTTCGACAGCGCATGCGCGCCGAGGGCGGCCAGCACCGACAGCGAGGGCAGCCACACCAGAAAATAATGTGGAAAGAACTGCGCCGGCAGCGTGATGGCGAGCGTCGCCGAACCGAACCAGGCCAGCGCGATCGCCACCAGCGGCTGGCGCTTCAGCAGCACCAGCGCGCCCGCCGCCAGCAGGAACAGCCACAGAAGGTAGATGGCGACCGAGGCCAGCCGCCACACTCCACGCGACAGCGCGATCCCAGCCTGCGCATAGGTGAAGGGGGCGAGAATGGTGCTGTCGAGGTAGAGCTCCAACTCCCCCATCGCCAGGTAGATCAGGCCGAAACAGACGGTCGGCGCCACGCAGAGCGCGGCGTAGATGGCCGCGAAGCGCAGCAGCCGCGGCACCGGCAGGCTGCGCCGCAGAAGCGCGCCGCCCACCAGCACCGCGAAGGCCAGGCACCCATCGGGCATCACCACCGGCTTGATCATCATCGCCCAGCCGACCAGCAGGCCCATGATGACGACGCGCCAGGTCTCGGGCGGGCGGTCGGGGTTCAGGGCGGCGGGCAGCGCGACCACCATCGCGGCCGTGATGAAGGGCGCGAAGAGGATTTCGGTGTTCACCGGCATGCCGCCGAGCAGGACGCTGTGCCCGGCGTAAAGCAGTGCCGCCGCATAACCCACCGCCAGCGGCAGACCGCCCGCACGCAACAGGAAGAACAGCGCCCAGCCGGTGGCCGAGACCGCGATCACGCCCAGCAGGCGAATGGCGCCGATGCTCTCACCCAACAGCAGCATGGCGGCTGCGAACATCGCAGGCGCGCCAACCGGGTGCATGTCCCACACCGCCACCAGCGGCCAGCCGCCGCGCAGCCATTCGCGCGCCTGCAGAATATAGAGGCTCTCGTCCCAGTCGATGACGCTGGGCAAAAAGCCCAGTGCACGCAGCGCGAACACAATGGCCGGCAGCGCGGCCAGCGCCGCCCACCAGGCACGTGTCATCGGCAAGGGCGTCGCGTTCAGCACGGGTCTACATGGCGGATACATCTCAGGGTGCGCAAGCCGGGCGGGCTGCGCAACCCCTGGTGGCAGCGCAATGGATCGTCATCGAAGCTTAACAGTCCGTTCACCGCTCCGACCTAGATGGCCCCGCCACCCAGGCCCTAACCGGATGTCCACACGAATCATCCGATGAGGCCCGCATGTCCACCAGCATCACCGCAACGCAAATCTTCACGACCACCCATGCCGGCCTGACCGGCGGTGCCGCGGGCAATTCCGAGGTCGTGGCCTTCGACGCGGCGCGGAACCTGCTCTTCGTGCTGGGCGGCACCGGTGTGGACGCGCTGAACGCGACCACCGGCGCGCTGGTCTTCTCGGTGCCGCGCGCGGCGGTGCAGGTGCCCGGCGGCGGCACGCCGGCCACGCTGGGCAACGGCAATTCGGTGGCGGTGAACGGCAACAACCTGGCGATCAGCTTCGACGGCCCGACCGCGGGCAGCAACGGCGCGGTCGCCGTCTTCACGCTCGACGCCGGCGGCACCTCGGCCACCTGGCGCGCCACGGCGAATGTGGGCGCGGTGCCGGACATGATCACCTTCACCGCCGATGGCGCGCGCCTGCTGGTGGCCATCGAGGGCGAACCGACCAGCGGCTACGCCGCGGACCCAGCCGGTGGCGTGACCGTCATCGACACCGCCGCCTGGACGCCGACCTTCTTCGGCTTCGATGCCTTCGATGCCCAGGCGGCCGCTTTGCGCAGCGCGGGCGTGCGCCTGTCCAACGCCATTCCCGGCAGCCTGCAGGCCAATACAGCCCTGCCCAGCCTGGACCTGGAGCCCGAATACATCACCATCAGCGCCGATGGTAACACCGCCTATGTGACCATCCAGGAGAACAACGCCATCGGCGTGTTCAACCTGAATGCGGGCCTCGGCGCGGTGGGCTGGCAGGCGGTGCTGCCGCTGGGCCTCGTGAACCATTCCCAAGCCGGCCGCGGCATCGACACCTCGGACCGCGATGGCGGGCCGATCATCCGTGAAGTGCCGATCTTTGGCATGTACCAGCCCGACGCGATCGCGAATTTCGTGTCCGGCGGCCGCACCTATCTGGTCACCGCCAATGAGGGCGATGCGCGCGAATACGGCGGCGCCAGCAATGTGTTCAACGAGATGGTGCGCATCTCCGCGCTGGTGCCGGCCACCGGTTCCACGCCGCCTGCCGGCATGCCCGCGCTGGACCCGGCGCTGCTCGCGGCCGTGCAGTCGCGCCGCGGCGATGCTGATCTCGGCCGTCTGGAAGTCACCCGCTGGTCGGGCGACACCGATGGCGATGGTGACCTGGACCGCCTGCAGGTGCTGAGCAGCCGCAGCTTCTCGATCTGGGAAGTGGGCGGCAATTTCGCGGCGCCGACCATCACCCAGGTCTTCGACAGCCGCGCGCTGATCGACGGCATCGTGGCCAGCCAGTTCCCCGCGCTGTATGATGACCTGCGCAGCGACAACAAGGGCGCGGAGCCGGAGGCGATCTCGCTCGGCATGATCAATGGCGTGCTGCATGCCGCCGTCGGCATGGAACGCTTCAACGGCAATATGCTGTTCCGCATCGATGGCCCGACCAATGTTACCTATGCGGGTCTGGCCACGCGCCCGGGCGACACGGCGCCGGAAGTCACCGCCTTCGTCTCCGGCAGCGGCAACACCCCCGCACGGCTGTTCGTCGCCAATGAGGTGAGCGGCACCACCACCGCCTACAGCCTGGCCCCCACCACGGCTGCCAACTACACGCTGCAGATCCTGCATGGCTCGGATTTCGAGGCGGGCCTGCTGGCCGCCGGCCGCGCCGACCGCTTCGCCGCCATCGTGGACCGGCTGGAAGACGCGGTGCCCAACTCCATCACGCTGTCGGGCGGCGACAATTTCATCCCAGGCCCCTTCGGCGCGGCGGGCACCGACCCGTCGATGCGGACGGCGCTGGTCAACTACTACGCCACGGTGCTGGGCCGCCCGGCTTCGGAGCTGACCAACCTCTTCATCGGCCCCCAGGGGACGGTGATCCCCTTCTTCTCGGCCGATATCGCGATCCTGAATGCGATCGGCATCCAGGCCAGCGCGCTGGGCAATCATGAATTCGACCTGGGCACCAACCCGCTGAACGGGGCGCTCGACTTCACCTCCAACACCACGGGCACGACGCCGGCCGCGCGCGTGACCGGCGTGGGCGCGCAATTCCCCTATCTGTCCGCCAATATCGACTTCAGCCAGGACGCGAACATCCGCGGCAGCTTCACCAACACGCTGCGCGAGGCCTCGACCTACGCCACCCGGGCGGCGGACCTCACCGAGAACCAGACAGTCGCCAACGAAGCGGCCGATGCGCAGATCGCGCCCTGGACCACCATCGTCGAAGGCGGCCAGACCATCGGTGTGCTGGGTGTGACCACGCAGCTCCTGGCCTCGATCTCCTCGCTCGCGCCCTCGCGCCTGCTGGACCCGGCCAGCGATGGCGGGCGGGACAACATGGCGGAACTCGCCACCATCCTGCAGCCGCTGATCGACCAGATGACGGCGCAGGGCATCAACAAGATCATCCTGCTGTCGCACCTGCAGCAGTACCAGAACGAACTGGCGCTCGCGCCGCTGCTGCGCGGGGTGGACGTGATCGTGGCCGCTGGCAGCCACGCCGTCTTCGCCGACAGCAATGACACGCTGCGCCCCGGCGACCGCGCGGCCGAGGGCTACCCGGTGTTCCGCACCGGCGCGGACGGCAATCCGGTCGCGATCGTCTCGACCAGCGGCGAGTACAGCTATGTCGGACGTCTGAACGTCACCTTCGACGCCAATGGCGTGCTGATCGCCGATCCCGACGGCACCGGGCCGCTCAGCATCGGCGGCGTGAGCATCAACACCAGCGGCGCGATCGCCACCACCGACGCCAATGTCGCCGCCCTCTGGGGCACCGACAACGCCTATGCCGCGGGCACCCGCGGCGGCGATGTGCGGGCCATCACCAACGCCGTCAGCACGGTGATCAACGCCAAGGACGGCACCGTCGCCGGCTTTTCCAAGACCTTCCTGGAAGGCCGCCGCGGCGAGGTGCGCACCGAGGAGACCAACCTCGGCAACCTGACGGCCGACGCCAATCTCTGGGCCGCGCGCCTGGTCGATGCGGGCGTGCTGGTCAGCCACAAGAATGGCGGCGGCGTCCGCGCCGAGATCGGCGCTGTGCTGGGCCAGCCGCTGCCGCGCGAATTGGCGCCGCTGCCCAACCCTTCCGCCGGCAAGCCCGCCGGCGGCGTCAGCCAGCTCGATGTCGAGAACTCGCTGCGCTTCAACAACGCGCTCTCGGTCGTGTCGGTGACGGCGGCGAACCTCGAGCGGATCCTGGAACATTCGGTCGCCGCCAGCAGCGGCACGGCCACGCCCGGCCAGTTCGGCCAATGGGGCGGCGTCAGCTTCTCCTGGAACCCGGCCGGCACGGCGCAGGTGCTCAGCCGCACCGGCAGCGGTGTCACCTCAGTGGATACGGTGACGACGGTGGGCAACCGCATCGTCAATGCCGCCATCCTGAACCCCGACGGTTCGGTCGCGCAGGAACTGGTGCGTGATGGGGCGGTGGTCGGCGACCCCTCGCGCGTGATCAAGATGGTCACGCTGAACTTCCTGGCCGATGGCGGCGACAGCTACCCGATCCCCACCTTCGCCATCCCCGGCAGCCGCATCGATCTGTCGGGCAATGCCGCCCTGCCTGATGGCCGCTTCACCACCGCGACCAAGGGCACGGAGCAGGATGTGCTGGCCGAATACATGGCGGTCTTCCACCCCAGCGTCGGCCGCGGCTTCGGCGCGCCCGACACCGCAGCCGCTGGTGACCTGCGCGTGATCAACACCGCCCAGCGCGCCGATGCGGTGTTCCAGACGACCGCCACCGGCCAGACCGGCACCGCCGGCTCGGACCTGATCAACGGCACCGCCGGCCATGACAGCTTCGTGGCGACCCTCGGTCGCGACACGATCAATGCCGGCGCGGGCTTCGATGTGGTGGCGTTCCAAAACATCGGTCGCGGCGATGGCGGCTTCAGCTTCACCACGCAGGGCGGCATCACCAGCTTCTCCTTCGCGCAGAATGGCCTGCAGGGCGTGACCGGCTTCCAGGGCGTGGAACGGCTGTCATTCCTGGACGGCAAGGTGGATTTCGCCTCGGCGACCAGCGGCGCGCAGGTCGCCACGCTCTACCGTGCCCTGCTGGGCCGTGAGGCCGATGCGCGCGGCCAGTCCTTCTGGGTGGAGCGCATGGATGGCGGCACCTCGCTGCGCGATGTGGCGCTGACCATGCTGCAATCGACCGAAGGCACCGCCTATAGCGCGACACTGAGCAATGCCGACTTCGTGACGAACCTCTACCAGGCGGTGCTGGGTCGCACGCCGGATGCCGGCGGGCTGGCCTTCTGGTCGAACCTGGCCACCGGCGCGGCGGGCCGCGCGAATGTCGCCAACGGCATCTTCCTCTCCGCCGAGGCGGGCACCGACCCGACCGGCATCGCTGCGCGCGGTGTGGCCACGGCCGATCTGGAGATGAGCTGGATCGCCTTCAACTACACCACGCTGCTCGGCCGCAATCCGGACCTCAACGGCCTGCTGGATTGGGACCGGGCGATGGAGGCCGGCCTGAGCGAGGCTGGCTTGACGCAAGCCTTCGTGCGCGGTGCGGAATTCGAACTGCGCTACGGCGCGCTGTCCAACCGCGATTTCGTCGAGCAGATGTATCTCAACATCCTCGGCCGTGGCTCGGATACGGCCGGCGCCACAAGCTTCACCAATGCGCTGAACGGCGGGACGCTGTCGCGCAGCGATGTCGCCACCTTCATGCTCTCCAGCCAGGAAGCCAATCCGCTGCTGCAGAACCTCACCGCGATGGGTGTCGACCTGCTGTAGCGGCCAGCACTGCCGCCGCCAGATCCTCTCCGGCCCAGCCGACGGATTTGAAGGCGGTGATCTCATCGGCGCGCGTCCGGCCTGGATGCGCGCCGCGACACAGCTCGGACAATTCGGCAACGACATGGCCGGGCGCGATCGCGCCCTCGGCGATGGCTGACAGGATGTCGCCCGCCTCGGCCATGGCGCCCGCGCGCGTGTCGACGACCAGGGTGGCGCGGGCCAGCGCCTCGCCATCGGCCTCTCGCATGCCGGGGCGGAAGGCGCCGACCAGATCAAGATGTGCACCCGGGCGCAGCGCAGCACCTTGGACCAGCGGCTCCGTGGCGAGCGTGGCGCAGGCGATGATGTCGGCCTCGGCCGGGTCTGGCGCGCGGGTGGCGCGCGCGGGCAGCCCATGCTCGCGCAGCCGCGCGGCCAGCGATTCGGCGCTGCCGCCGCTGCGCGAGACGATGGCGATATCGGCAAGCGCGAAGGCCGCCGCATAGCATTCCGCCAATGCCGCCGCGACGCGCCCCGCGCCATAGACCAACAGCCGCCGCGCATCCGGCCGCGCCAGATGCCGCGCCGCCAGCACCGACGCCGCCGCGGTGCGCCGATCGGTCAATTCGCCACCGTCGAGCAGCGCGCGCGGCTCACCCGTGACGGCATCCGAGAGCAGATAGGCTGCATTCACCGCAGGCCGCCCGAGCGCCGCATTGGCGGGGTTCACATGCACGATCTTCACGCCCGTAAACCCGCCCGCGCTCCAGGCGGGCATCAGCAACAGCATCGCATCACCTGGCAGAGGATGACGGTGTCGCAATGGCGCTTCGCAGCCGTTGCGAAACATCACGGCCAGCGCTTCGAGCAGCGCATCCCAGGGCAAAGCGGCAGCCACGGCCGCGCGGTCCATCTGCAACATGCAGCTCGCATAGCACCGGCACGCCCCGCCGCACATTGCCGCAGCTTCACGTGAAGTCGGTTGATCCACGCGGCCGCCTGGGTCAGCATTGCATGATGCGCCGCACACAGGCGCGCAACGAAGGTTGGGAGACTGAAGGTGAAAACATCCGGGACGCGCGCGCTGCTGCGCCGCGCATTGTTCGGTGCCGTGGGCGCCGGCATGCTGTCATTGCCGGCCATGGCGCAGGCGCCGGCCGCGGCACCCTCCGCCGGCGGTGGCGCCAATATGATCGACACCATCCGCGCCCGCGGCTCACTGCTGTGCGGCGTGAACACGGGCCTGGCCGGCTTCGCCCTGCCCGACAGCCAGGGCGTCTGGCGCGGCTTCGACGTGGATTACTGCCGCGCGGTGGCGATCGCGATCTTCGGCACCGATACGAACCGCGTGCGCTATGTGCCGACCACGGCGCAGGTGCGCTTCACCGCGCTGCAATCGGGTGAAGTGGACATGCTCTCGCGCAACACGACCTGGACGCTGTCGCGCGACACCTCGCTGGGCCTGGATTTCGCCGGGATCAATTTCTATGACGGCCAGGGCTTCATGGTGAAGCGCAGCCTGAACGTGCAGAACGCCCGCCAGCTGGATGGCGCGACCATCTGCGTGCAGCCCGGCACCACCACCGAACAGAACCTGGCCGACTGGGCGCGCGGCAACCGCATCAATATCCGCCCGGTCGTGATCGAGCGGCTGGAGGACAACATCGCCGCCTATAATGCAGGCCGCTGCGATGCCTATACCACGGACGTCTCGGGGCTCGCCGCCATCCGCGCGGTGCAGCAGAACCCCAATGACCACGTGATCCTGCCCGATGTGATCAGCAAGGAGCCGCTCGGCCCGCTGGTGCGCCATGGCGACCAGCGCTTCGCCGACCTGCTGCGCTGGATCCATAACGGCCTGCTGGCCGCCGAGGAATTCGGCATCACCGCGGCCAACGCACAGCAAATGCTGGCCAATGATCCGCGGCCGGAGGTGCAGCGCATTCTGGGCCGCACCGGTGGTCTTGGGCAGATGATGGGCGTGGACAATGCCTGGATGCTGAACATCCTTCGCGCCACCGGCAATTATGCCGAGATCTTCGAGCGCAACCTGACCCCGATCGGCCTGCAGCGCGGCCGCAACGCGCTGTGGACCACGCCTGGCGGCCTGCAATACGCACCGCCCTTCCGGTGATCGGCACGGGGCCGGCGGCAGCGCCGGCCCCTTTTGTTTTCAGCGCAAGGAGCCAGGATGTCCGACACCGCCGCCGACCCGCGCTACGCCACCCGCCCGCCGAAACGGCCATTGCGACTGAGTTGGGGCGATGAGCGCATCCGCAACATCGTCTATCAGATCGTCGTCGTCGGCGCGGTGCTGAGTGTCTTCTACTGGCTGTGGTCCAACACGGTGCACAATCTGGAGGTGCGGCGCATCGCCTCCGGCTGGGGCTTCCTGCAGCGCGAGGCCGGGCTGCCGATCGCCGAAAGCGTGATCGAATACGACCCTTCCATGACCTATTTCCGCGCCCTTCTGGTGGGCGTGCTGAACACGCTGAAGGTGGCCATCGTCGGCATCATCCTGGCGACCATCCTGGGCACCATCCTGGGCGTGCTGCGGCTGTCCAAGAACTGGCTGGTGGCGCGCATCGTCGGCGCCTATGTCGAGATCGTTCGCGACCTGCCGCTGCTGCTGCAATTGCTGTTCTGGTACGCGCTGCTGCAGGCCCTGCCCGGCCCCCGCCAGGCGCTGAACCCGGCGACCGGCGTGTTCCTGTCCAACCGCGGCCTGAAGCTGCCCTGGTTCGACTGGCAGGAGGCGCATACATGGGCGCTGATCACCTGCCTCGCCGGCGTGGCGCTGACCTATTTCTTCCGCCGCGCGGCGCGCGCGAAGCAGATGCAGGATGGCCAGCCGCGCAAGGTCTGGCCCTTCGCGCTGGGCACCATCCTGGCCGCACCCCTGGCGGTCTGGGCCATGATGGGCGCGCCGTTCACGCCCGATATTCCCTTCCTGCGCGGCTTCAATTTCCAGGGTGGGCTCAACATCTCGCCGGAATTCTTCGCGCTGCTGCTGGGGCTCGTTCTCTACACGGCGGGCTTCATCGCCGAGATCGTGCGCGCCGGGATTCTCGCTGTGCATTCGGGCCAGTGGGAGGCAGCGCAGGCGCTGGGCCTGCCCCGCGGGCGGGTGATGAACCTGGTGGTGCTGCCGCAGGCGATGCGCGTGATCATCCCGCCGATGACGTCGCAGTTCCTCAACATCACGAAGAACTCTTCGCTGGCGGTCGCGATCGGCTACCAGGACATCGTCAGCATCGCCAACACGACGCTGAACCAGACCGGCCAGGCGATCGAGGGCATCGCCATCATCATGCTGGTCTACCTGACCATCAGCCTGTCGATCAGCCTTTTCATGAACTGGTACAATGCCAGAATCGCCCTGGTGGAGCGCTGAACCATGAGTGCCACCGCACAACCCGGGACTATCCCGCTCAGCGCACCCCGCGCCGCCAATTCCGGGCCCATGGCCTGGGCGCGGGCGAACCTGTTCAGCAACTGGATCAACACGGCCGTTTCGCTCGCTCTGGGCTACCTGATCATCCGCTACGCCGTCAGCTTCATCGACTGGGCCTTCGTGCAGGCGATCTGGTCGGTGCCCAATGACGCGCAGGGCCGTCCGGACACGGCCATCTGCCGCGACAACCGCGATGGCGCCTGCTGGGCGGTGATCCGCGAGAAGCACCGCTTCATGCTGTTCGGCACCTATCCCTTCGAGGAGCATTGGCGCCCTGCCCTGGTCTGCCTCCTGTTCGTGGGCCTCTATATCGTCTCGGCCATGCGCCGGTTCTGGCGCAAGGAACTGGCGCTGATCTGGATCGCGACGCTGAGCGTGATCGCGGTGCTGATGTGGGGCGGCGTGCTGGGGCTGACCTATGTGCCACAGGATCGCTGGGGCGGGCTGCCGATCACGCTGATCCTGGCGACATTCGGCCTCGCCTTCGCCTTCCCGCTGTCCATTCTGGTAGCGCTGGGGCGGCGTTCGAAACTGCCGGCGATCAAGGCGCTGTGCGTCATCTATGTCGAACTCATCCGCGGCGTGCCGCTGATCTCGCTGCTGTTCATGGCAAGCGTGATGTTCCCGCTCTTCCTGCCGGAAGGCATGAACATCGACAAGCTGCTGCGCGCGCAGGTCGCGATCATCCTCTTCGCCGGCGCCTATCTGGCTGAAGTGGTCCGCGGTGGCCTGCAGGCGCTGCCCAAGGGCCAGTACGAGGCGGCCGATGCTCTGGGTCTTTCCTACTGGAAGAAGACCACCTTCATCATCCTGCCGCAGGCGCTGCGCCTGGTGATCCCGCCCCTGGTCAACACCTTCATCGGCTTCTTCAAGGACACCTCTCTGGTGCTGATCATCGGCATCTTCGACCTGCTGACCGCGGGCAAGACCGCGATCATCGAGCCGCAATGGCAGCCCTTCGCGGTCGAGGTCTATGTGGTGGTGGGCCTGATCTATTTCGTCTTCTGCTTCGCCATGTCGAAATACAGCGCCGGGCTGGAGACCGAATTGAACAAGAGCCGAAGACGCTGAAAACCTGGGCTGGAGCGCCACGTTCTGCCGCATCCGGCAGCAGGGGCTGTCGGGCAGCCCCTGCAATGCCATTCGCACCCGCCGCCATTTCCGCTATACCCGCCACAACGAACGGGAGATTTCTTCGACGATGAGTGCCGCCCTGCAATCCTCGGTCCGTGCGGACCAGAAGCCCGCCATCCAGCTGATGGGTGTGAACAAGTGGTTCGGCGCGCTGCATGTGCTGCGCGACATCAACCTCGAAGTGGCACTCGGCGAACGCGTCGTGGTCTGCGGGCCTTCCGGGTCGGGCAAGTCCACCATGATCCGCTGCATCAACCGGCTGGAAGAACACCAGCAGGGCCGCATCCTGGTGGACGGCATCGAGCTCTCCGATGACCTGAAGTCGCTCGACGCCATCCGCCGCGAAGTCGGCATGGTGTTCCAGTCCTTCAACCTGTTCCCGCACCTCACCATCCTCGAGAATTGCACCCTGGCGCCGATCTGGGTGCGCAAGATGCCGAAGAAGGAGGCCGAGGAACTGGCGATGGAATACCTGACCCGGGTGCGCATCCCGGAACAGGCGAAGAAATTCCCGGGCCAGCTCTCCGGCGGCCAGCAGCAGCGTGTGGCCATCGCGCGCGCGCTGTGCATGAAGCCCAAGATCATGCTGTTCGACGAACCCACCTCGGCACTCGACCCTGAGATGATCAAGGAGGTGCTGGACACCATGGTGATGCTGGCCGAATCCGGCATGACCATGATCTGCGTGACGCATGAGATGGGCTTTGCCCGCCAGGTGGCAGACCGCGTGGTGTTCATGGACCGCGGCGAGATCGTGGAAATGAACACGCCCAACGAGTTGTTCGAGAACCCGCAGACCGACCGCCTGCAGCTCTTCCTCAGCCAGATTCTGCGGGGCCATTGAGCCATGTCCATCCTGGCGCAGCGGACCATCGAGGCCGCCTTCGCCAAGGTGGTGCATGAGGAGATGGTCGCCTCGATCGGCGAAGAGGCCGCGCGCGCGATCCTGGCGCGCGCGATCATCCGCATGGCCGAGACCGCGGGCGATGCGCTGGCCGCCGAGACCGACACGCCTGGCATCGCGCATTTCGCCTCCACCCTGGAGCGCTGGAAGCGCGATGATGCGCTGGTGATCAATGTATTGCGCCAGGACGAGACGCATTTCGACTTCAACGTTCAGCGCTGCCGCTATGCCGAGACCTACCGCGCCATGGGCCTGGGCGAACTCGGCGCCATCCTCTCCTGCAACCGCGATGGCGCGCTGTGCGGCGGCTATGACAAGCGCCTCACGCTGGAGCGCACACAGACCATCATGGGCGGCGCCACCCATTGCGATTTCCGCTACACCTGGACACCGTGAGCCGGTTCGTCGCCACCGCAAGGCTCGCCAGCGGCATGGCTGCATGACCAGGGTTTCATGCCGCCCCCCCTGCCCGCGTGATGCGGCCTTGGCTAAGCATTCGCACGCATGACGGACACATCCCACCAGACCGGCCATGACGCGCGCGGCAGGCTGACGCTGGCCAGCGGGCTCGGCGTGCTCGGCGTCGTCTATGGTGATATCGGCACCTCGCCGCTCTATGCGCTGCGCGCCTCGCTGCTGCATTTCGACGAGGGGGGGATCGAGCGCTGGGAGATCATGGGCATCCTCTCGCTCATCTTCTGGTCGCTGACGGCCACCGTCACGGTCAAGTACATCATGGTGATCCTGCGCGCGGATAATCGCGGCGAGGGCGGGATCCTGGCGCTGATGGCGCTCGCCATGCGCGGTGCCACCACCACGCGCGGGCGGCTGGCGCTGGTGATGTGCGGCATCGCCGGTGCGGCGCTGTTCTTCGGCGATGGCATCATCACGCCGGCCATCTCTGTGCTCTCTGCGGTCGAGGGGCTGAAGGTCGTAGACCCGGTCTTCGAGCATGTTGTGGTGCCGATTTCGCTTGCCATCCTGATTGCGCTCTTCGCCGTGCAGTATCGCGGCACATCACAGATGGGCTTCGTCTTCGGTCCGATCTGTGCGGTGTGGTTCGCCGTGCTCGGCGTGCTCGGCGCGATCGAGATCGCGCACAACCCGGATGTGCTCTGGTCGCTCTCGCCGCATTACGCGCTGATCTTCATCGCGCATTACCATCTGGCCGCTTTCATCGCGATGGGTGCGGTCGTGCTGGCGGTGACGGGCGCGGAAGCGCTCTATGCCGATATGGGCCATTACGGCCGCCGGCCGATCCGGGTGATGTGGACCGCCTTCGTCATGCCGGCGCTGGTGCTGAACTATCTGGGCCAAGGCGCGCTGCTGCTGCGCGATGCGAGTGCGATCGAGAACCCCTTCTTCCTGCTCGCCCCCGAATGGTTCCGCCTGCCGCTCGTACTGCTGGCCTGCGCGGCCACCGTGATCGCCAGCCAAGCGATGATCTCGGGCGCCTTCTCGATCGCGCGTCAATGCGTGCAGCTGGGCCTGCTGCCACGGCTTGTGGTGCGGCACACCAGCGCCACCGAGGAGGGGCAGATCTATCTGCCGCAGGTCAACCTCGCGCTGCTGATCGGCGTGCTGATCCTGGTGGTCGAATTCAAATCCTCCGATGCGCTGGCCGCTGCCTATGGCTTCGCGGTCACCGGCACCTTCATCACCAGCTCCATCCTCGCGGTCTTCGTGCTGCACCGGCATTTCGGCTGGTCCTGGGCGAAGGTGGCCGTGGTGTTCGTGCCGCTGGCGATCCTGGATGCCGTGTATTTCATCGCCACCGCCCTGAAGGTGCCTGATGGCGGCTATGTGCCGCTGCTGCTCGGCATCTTCACCTTCGGCCTGATGGCCACCTGGTACCAGGGCCGGCAATTGCTGTTCCAGCGGATCCGCCAGGACAGCCTGCCGCTCAAATCCTTCCTCGCGCGCTTGCCGCAGTCGCGCACCATCCGCGTGCCCGGCATCGCCATCTTCATGACCGGCGAGCAGGACTACCTGCCGGGCGCGCTGCTGCACAACCTCAAGCACAACAAGGTGCTGCATGAGAATGTGCTGTTCGTGACCGTGGTCAACGAGGACATCCCCTTCGTCACCGAGACGCGACGGCGGGAGGTGGTGGAACTGGGGCCCCAGATCCATCGCGTGGTGCTGCGCTACGGCTTCCAGGAAAGCCCCAATGTGCCGCGCGAGCTCGAAACCCTCGCAGCCCAGGGCGCGATCCGCTTCGAGCAGATGCAGGCCAGCTACTTCCTGGGCCGCGAGACGATCGTGGCCGCCGCCGTGCCCAAGCTCTGGACCTGGCAGCAATGGCTGTTCCGGCTGCTGTCGCGCAATTCGGTGCCGGCGACCGAATTCTTCCGCATCCCATCTGACCGCGTGGTGGAATTGGGCGTGCGCGTCGCGGTGTAGAGCGGGATGCGCGAGGCAGGATCGCCGAAGACGGCGAATCCCGCGCTCAGCACCCTGCTCGGGCTACGCGGCGCGGGCAAAGCGCAGCATCTGGCCATGCAGTTCCGGCAGCACCACGCGCAGCGGGCGGGACAGCAGGCCCAGGATGCTCAGATGCCCATGGCCCGCCAGGTGCAACTCCTCCACCACATGGCCCGCAGCACGCCGCGCCGCGGCCAGACGCTGCGTGTTGCGCGGCCGCACCACTCGGTCGCCGCTGCCGGTGGCGAGCAGCAAGGGTGGCCCGGGCAGATGCGCGAAGCCGATGGGCTGCGTCGCCGCCAGGCCATGCGGGCCGTCCAGCACCTCGGCATGGCGCGGGTCGGTCAGCGGCAGGAAATCATAGGGGCCGGCGAGGCCGATGGCACCGCGCACCAGGCCGGGCGGCAGCCATTGCGGGTCGAGTGCGAGCAGCATCGCGATATGCGCGCCGGCTGAATGGCCGGCCAGCACCACGGGGCGGTTCAGCGCGCGCACTGCCGCGGCGGCATCCTGCATGAACCCCTCGAAGCGCACCTCCGGGAAGACGCGATAGCCGGCGATGGCGCAGTCCAGCCCCATGCTGGTGAAGGCTTCGGCGACGAAGCGGTGTTCCGCACGCTCGCCGCCGCGCCAGCCGCCGCCATGGAAGAAGCAGACCAGCGGGCCCGCACGGCCTGATTCGTACAGGTCGATGCGTTGGCGCGGTGCGGGGCCGTAGGCGATGTCGGGCGTCAGGCGATAGCCGCCGCGCGGCGTCAGCGCGTCGGTGATGCCGGCAAGCGAGAACGGCAGGATGGCCATGTGGCGTCTTAGCATGCGTGGGCTACGTGGGCGCGGGGCGCGTGGATGCGACGTGAGCCAGAATTCATTTCCAGTGGCGCGTGGTGCACGAAATGACTATGACCCGCACGGTCCATTTCCGGAGAGCCGCCATGGAATTCGAACGTCGCCACGCATTGCTGGGTGCCGCCGCACTCGCCGCCATGGGCAGCGCGCTGCCGGCGCAAGCGCAGGCCGCCCCGCCGCCGCAGCGCGGCGCCAATCCGCCGCGCTTCCTGCGCGTCAAGCATGGCGACATGGAAGTGACCACGCTGCTCGACGGCGCCATGGGCGGCGTCAATGCCGGCATCCAGAACTTCTTCCCCGACAGCCGCCCCGAGGAGATCGTGCCGCTGCGCGCCCGCGCCTTCGCCATCGAGCGCGGTCTGCACCAGCCCGTCGGCGCCTATCTGGTGCATACCGGCCGCAACCTGGTGATGATCGATTGCGGCGGGCATTCCAGCTTCATCCCCACCACCGGCGGTACGCTCGATGCGCTGCGCGCCAGCGGCTACACGCCCGAGCAGGTGGACACGGTGCTGCTGACGCATATCCACCCCGAACATGCGCTCGGCCTGTCCTATGACGGCACGACGCGCAACTTCCCCAATGCCGAGGTGGTGGTCACGCAGATCGACCACCAGTTCTGGACCGACCCGGCGATGGAATCCCGCGTCCCCCAAGGCCAGCGCTTCATCGAGGCCGGGCGCCGCGCCATCCGGCCCTATACGGGGCGCATCCGCACGGTCGAGATGCGCCAGGACCTGGAAGTGCTGCCCGGCATTTTCATGGACCCCGCACCCGGCCACACGCCGGGCCATGTCAGCTTCCGCCTGACCAGCCAAAACCAGTCCATGCTGATCTGGGGCGATATCGCGCACCAGATGGTGATCCAGCTGGCCCGGCCGCGCTGGCGCGTGGGCGTGGATGTGGACAGCGCCATGGGCGTGGAGAGCCGCGTCCGCACGCTGGAGATGCTCGCCGCCGAGGGCATCCTCATGGGCGGCGTCCATGTGCCCTGGCCCGGCTTCGGCCGCATCATCCGGGATGGCGAGGGCTACCTCTACGTGCCGCGCCCGGCGCAATTCATCTGATCTCCGCCGGGCGGATTCACGCCAGGGCCGTTCCGGCCCTGGGCGATCCGACCGGTGGCGGTTCATTTCGCTGTTGGCGCGACGGGGGGAATGTGCGGTGATGGCGCATCCTTCCCCCGGAGCCCCCCATGAAGCCTGCCACCCTCGCCTTCGGCTTTCTTTGCGCCTTCCTCGGCGTCTTCTTCTTCCATCAGGCGACCATCGGCTTCTACCACGGCATGGGCTGGGGCCCGAACCCGCCCTTCCGGCAGACGCCCATTCCGCCATTCGGCGTGCCGCAGATCTGGAATGCCTGCTTCTGGGGCGGCATGTGGGGCATTCTCTTCGCCATCCTGGAGCCTCGAAGGCCGGCCTCCATGCCACTCTGGCTCTTCGCCGTGCTCTTCTGCCTGGCCCTGCCGCTGGTGATCGGCGCCTGGATGATCGTGCCGCTGATCAAGGGCAATCCGCTCTTCGCCAATGGCAACACCACGGCGATGATTCGCAGCGTGGGGATCTATTCGATGTGGGGCCTCGGGCTCGCACTGTTCTGGCGCGGCCTGCCGGCCGTCTTCCGAAAGGGCTGATCAGCCCACGGGCGTGAGAACCGGCCGCCCCTCGAAATGGGCGCGCAGATTCTCCACCACCAGCGAGGCCGTCGCCAGGATCGACTCGGGCGAGCGGCCGGCGATGTGCGGCGTGATGATCAGGTTGGGCAGGGCGCGCATCGCCTCCGGCACCTCCGGCTCGCC
>JAIXVH010000260.1 GCA_027483125.1 Acetobacteraceae bacterium
CAGGGTTTCCACATCATCGGGGAAGACCATGGTGTGCGGCATGGCGTCCAACAGGCGCCAGACATGGGTGAAGCTGCGGTGCCAGGCGGCATAGGCGCGGCGCGCCAGCGCCATGGCGGCGGCATCGGTCTCGGCCACCACGGTGTGGCGGTTGATGCCCATGCGCGGCAGGGTTGCTTCGCCGCTCCGCGGCGGGGTTGCTTCGCCGCTCCGCGGCAGCAGCGCATCGCTGTTCCAGGCGGCGCGATAGGCGTCGGTCAGCGCACGCATCGGGCCTGCGGCGTGGCTGCTGACGATGTTGAAGCCGCGCGCGGCCAGGCGTGGGATGCTCTCGACGCGTGTCGCGCCATACCACAAGGGCGGGTGCGGCGCCTGCACCGGCGCCATGGTCACTGGCACGTCATGGGCCTGGTAGAAGGTACCGTCGAAGCGGATGCGGCGACCCTGGCTGCCCAGCGCCAGCAGCAGCAGTTCCAATGCCTCGTCGAAGCGCGGCTGAGCCTCGGCGGCGTCCATGCCCATGAAGGCCAGCTCATAGGGCGAGGCGCCGCGCCCCACGCCGAGTTCGAACCGCCCGCCGGAGAGCTGGTCCAGCATGCAGATTTCCTCCGCCAGACGCAGCGGATGGTACAGCGGCAAGGGGTAGACCAGCGGGCCGAAGCGCAGCCGCCGCGTGCGCTGCGACAACGCGGCCAGGAACACCGATGGCGAGGGCGAGACCGAAAGCGGCGTGCCGTGATGCTCGGTGATGTGAAGCCGCGCGAAGCCCTGGGCATCCGCGGCCTCGGCCAGGCGCAGACGGGTTTCATAGTCCTGCGCGAAGCTGCCAGGACCGTGGTCCATATGGTCGAACAGGCCGAATTCCATTCGGTAGCCTATCGCGGGGATGCATCGAAAGGGAAGCTTCCAGCGCAGGCCCGGCTTGACGCGACCGCCCGCGCGCCGCATCGCCCCCGCATGGCCGAACCGCCGCTGCTGCTGCTCACCGATATCCACGCCACCTTCGGCACCACGCCCCTGCTGGCAGGCGCGTCGCTCTCCGTCGCGCCCGGGGAGCGCGTGGCGCTGGTCGGGCGCAATGGTTCGGGCAAGTCGTCGCTGCTGCGGGTGGCGGCAGGGCTGCATGCCCCCGATGGCGGCACGCGATTCCTGCAGCCGGGCACCACGCTGCGCTATCTGGAGCAGGAGCCTGACCTTTCGGCCTATCCGGATGTCGAGGCCTATGTGATGGCGGGCCTCGGGCCGGCCGACCCGCCGCATCTGGCGCGGCAATGGATGACGGCGCTCGGCCTTTCCGGCGATGAGGCGCCGGCGCGGCTTTCGGGTGGCGAGGCGCGGCGCGCGGCACTGGCGCGCGTACTGGCGCCCGATCCGGATGTGCTGCTGCTGGACGAACCGACCAACCACCTGGACCTGCCGGCCATCGAATGGCTGGAAGGCGCGCTGGCGGCCTATCGCGGGGCGCTCGTCGTCATCAGCCATGACCGGCGGTTTCTGGAACGCCTGTCGCGCGCGATGGTCTGGCTCGATCGCGGCACCACCCGCCGCCTGGAACGCGGCTTCGCGCATTTCGAGGAATGGCGCGATACGGTGCTGGAGGAGGAGGAGCGCGACGCGCACAAGCTCGCCCGCAAGATCGTCCGCGAGGAGCATTGGCTGCGCTATGGCGTCACCGCGCGGCGCAAGCGCAATGTGAAACGGCTGGCCGGTCTGGGCTCGCTGCGCGAGAAGCATCGGGAGCGGCTGAAACCCCAGGGCGTCTCAAAGCTCGCGGCCAGCAATGCGGAGATGAGCGGCAATCTGGTGATCGAGGCCCGCGGCATCGAGAAACACTACGATAAGCCGGTGGTGCGCGAGTTCTCCACCCGCATCATGCGCGGCGACCGCGTGGGCATCGTCGGGCCGAATGGCGCGGGCAAATCCACGCTGCTGGCCATGCTGACCGGCAGGCTTGCGCCCGATTCGGGGGAGGTGCGGCTGGGCGCGATGGTGTCCATGCAGGTGCTGGACCAGGCGCGGGCCGAACTCGATTCCAACCGCACCCTGGCCGATGTGCTGACCGGCGGCGCGGGCGAGATGGTCGAGGTGAATGGCGAACGCCGCCACGTCGTGGGCTACATGAAGGACTTCCTGTTCCTGGCCGAACAGGCGCGCACCCCGGTGCGGCTGCTCTCGGGCGGCGAGCGCGGGCGCTTGCTGCTGGCGCGCGCGCTGGCCGCACCGGCCAACCTGCTGGTGCTGGACGAACCGACCAACGACCTGGACCTGGAAACCCTGGACCTGCTGCAGGAATTGCTGGCCGAACACCCGGGCACCGTCATCGTCGTCAGCCATGACCGCGACTTCCTGGACCGCGTCTGCGGCAGCGTCATCGCCTTCGAGGGGGATGGGCGCTGGCAGGAATATGCCGGCGGCTATTCCGACATGGTGGCCCAGCGCGGCCATGGCGTGCGCGGGGCCGAGCGAGTGGTGGAGGCGCGCGCGACCACACAGGCACCGCGCGCCGAAGCGCCTGCCGCGCGGCGCATGTCCTTCAAGGACCAGCACGCTCTGGCCACCCTGCCGGCGGCGATGGAGAAATTGCAGGCGGAGATCACCGTGATACGTGGCTGGCTCGCTGACCCTGACCTGTACACGCGGGACCCCGCGGGCTTCGCCAAGCGCTCGGCGCTGCTGGCCGAGAAGGAAGCCGCACTCGCCGCGGCCGAGGAGGAATGGCTGCGCCTGGAAATGCTGCGCGAGGAACTGGAAGCCTGACCCCCGATCGGGCAGCATGGGGCATGGCTTATCGTCCCCTGGCGCTCGGCGCCGCCCTGCTGCTGGCCGGCTGCGTGCCCGCGCCACAGGCCACAGCCCCCGTCGGCGAGGATCTCTGCGGCCCGCAGGTGGTGGTCTTCGTCAATGCCGCCGACCTGCTGAGCCAGCCGCCACGCCGCGCCGGCCTGCCCACGCCTGCGGAGCTCGCCGCTGAACTGGAGCGCGAGAACGCCGCCCTCGAACGCATGCAGATCGCCTTCGACGCGCTGCTGTATTGCCGCTGGACCGAGGTGCGGCTGATCCGCGCCGATGCCGCGGCCGAGCCTGCCGCACGCGCTGCCTTGCCCGCCCGCCTGGCCGGCGCGGAGTCTCGCATGCGCCGTGACCTGGCCCGCGCCGGCACCGCCCGCGGCGCCATCGACCAGCGCGCGGCGCGGCTGGAGGCCACGCTGGAACAAGTCTCGCCAGGCAGCCGGACGGCCCTGCGCGCGGCCCGCCCCGCCGTGCCGCGTGCCGTCGCTTCCGCGCCAGTCGTGCTGCGTCTGCGCCCCGAACCCGATGCACCGCCGACCGGTCGCGTCGCCGGCGGCATGGAGGCAATCCTGCGGCCAGCGCCGGCAGGATTCGCGTTGGTCGATGCCGGGCCACAGCTGCGCGGCTATGCCCCTTCCGGCGCCTTCACCCTGCTGCCCGCCCCTGCCCCCTTTGCCGGCGACCGGCTGCGCAGCCTGGCGGCCACGAACATTGCCCGGCGCGAGACCTTCACCGAGGCCCTGAACATGGCCGAGCGCGGCCTGCCGCAAGGTTTTGAACGCGGCATTTGAGCGGCATGGTTGCACCCCGGCGCGCCCCGTCCTATACGGCGCGCTTCTCGCGGGCTTGCCCGCCATTCCCCTTGCATGAGTGCGCCCCGATGAAGCCCGACACCCATCCGCAGTACCACAGCATCAACGTCGTCATGACCGACGGCACCGCCTTCACCACGCGCTCCTGCATGGGCAAGGAAGGCGACACGCTGCGCCTGGACATCGACCCGAAGTCGCACCCCGCCTGGACCGGCGTGCAGCGCATCATGGACACCGGCGGCCAGGTCGCGAAGTTCAACAAGAAGTTCGGCGGGCTCGGCGTCAAGAAGTAACGCTTCGACGTTTTCGGAAGGGCCGCTCCCCCTTGAAAGGGTGGGCGGCCTTTTCCATGTCTGGCGAGCACGGGGTGCCCTGATGGGGCCTCGGCACGGTGTCCGGGCTGGTCCGGGCCAGCATCGCCCATTCGGGGATGCATAGCAGGCCAGGGCGTTCCGGGCGGCCGTTCCGCCAACAACTTGCCTCTCTGAGGGAGTTCGACATGAACCCGATTGATTTTTCCCCGCTCTTCCGCACCGCCATCGGCTTCGACCGCCTGGCGCGCCTGATGGAAAGCAACCGCCCCGCGGATGCGCAGAGCTACCCGCCCTACAACATCGAACGCACGGGCGAGGACCAGTATGTGCTCACGCTGGCCGTCGCGGGCTTCGCCGAGAATGAGCTGGAGATCCAGCTGCACAACGACACGCTGACCGTGACCGGCCGCCCCGTGGCCGCCCCGGAAGCGCGTGCCTATCTGCACCGCGGCATCGCCGGTCGCGCCTTCGAGCGCCGCTTCGTGCTGGCCGACCACCTGGTGGTGAAGGGCGCGGAGCTGGCCAATGGCCTGCTGCATGTGCAGTTGCAGCGTGAGGTGCCCGAGGCTCTGAAGCCGCGCCGCATCGCGATCGGCGCACCGGCCCAGCCGCGCCTGGTCGAGGCGGCCTGAACCCGGCGGCCCGGGGCGGGTTACCGCCCCGGGCTATCCCACCTCCGCAGCTCCCATGGCTGGCAGCCCCGCGCCTTCCACGAAGCGCCGGGGCGAGAGTGCCGCCACATCCACCGGCGCCGGCTGCCCGCGCAGCAGCGCGGCCAATACGGCCCCCACGGCCGGCGCCGTCTGGAAGCCATGCCCGGAAAACCCGCAGGCATGCAGCAGCCCGTCATCATGCAGACGCCCCAGGATGCACACCCGATCAGGCGTGAACCCATCCTGCGCCGACCAGCTGCGCGCCACAGGCACATCGCGCAGCGCCGGGAAGATACTGGCAGCCGTGGCGTGATTGGCCTGTGCCTCGCCCGCCGCGATGGCGAGCTGTTCGCCCTGCACTTGCGCGCGATGCCCGCCGCCGATCCAGGCGCGGCCATCGGGCATCTGCTTGAGCGATAACTTGCGTGTCAGCGTCTGCACCACCGGGCGCATGAAGGGGGCCACCGGCGTGGTGACCGAGCAGACCGGCCCCTGGCGCTCGATGGGCAGGGATTCGCCGGCCAGGGCTGCGATATCGCCCGCCGCGGCACCGGCCGCATTCACCACCTGCGCGGCATGCAGCACACCCGAACTGGTCTCCACGCGCCAGGCGCCGCCCTGCCGCGACAGGCCGGTCACGCGCGTCGCCTCCTGGATGATGGCACCCGCCGCCTCGGCCGCGTCGCGGAAGGCGGCGCAGGCGCTGGGCGGATGCGCATAGCCATCATCGGCCGCGAAAATCCCGCCCAGCAGATGCGGCGCGATGCCTGGGCACAAGGCGCGAATCTGTTGTGCATCGACCAGCGCCTCGCAGGCCGGCCTGTTGCGCGCGGTGATCCATGCCAGTTCGCGCTCATTCTCAGCCACCAGCAGATGCCCCACGGCGCGGAAGCCGATATCGCGGCCCAGCGCCTCGGCCAGACCCGGCCACATCATGTGCGAGAGTTCGGCCAGCGGCATTTCCTCCGCATGGCGGTTCACGCGGCGCACCCCGCCGGCATTCAGCCCCGAGGCATGGCGGCCGCAGATGTCGCGCTCCAGCACGCGCACAGCAGCGCCGGCCCGCGCCAGATGCCAGGCCGTCGACAGGCCGACCAGCCCGCCGCCGATGATGATCACATCCGTCATCCGCGCAGGATCGGCCATCCCGCGCGGCGGTCAACCGCTGTCAGGCGGCCAGGCCCAGTTCGGCTTCGGTCACCAGCATGCGTGCAGTGCAATGGCGCACCGCGTCGACATCCTGCAGCAGCGCCGCCTGGCGATGGCGCAGCGCGACCTCGCGCATCGCCAGCAGCCGGTTGCGCGCATCGATCCGCCAACGGGCCAGCGGTGCGAGGCGCAACTCGGCCATCACCCGCGGAATGCAGGCGATGGGTGCGACGGCCGCGACCCGCAGCCACAGATCCCAGGGCGCGCCGCTGGACAGGCCGGGCTCAAAGCCACCCAGGGCGCGCAGCAGCGCGGCATTGGCCATGACGGTGGAGGTGCCGATGATCTCCTCCGCGAAGACCTGGGCCAGCGCATCCTCGCCCAGGCAGAAGGGCAGGCTGCGGCCGGCATGGCGTTCGGCGAAATGCGCCGTCGCCGCCAGGATGCTGCCATGGTCCTGGCCATCGGCGGTGACCAGCGCCTGGTCGGTGAAGGACAGGCCCAGCTGCGGCCTGGTGCGGTGCAGCGCGAGCTGGGCCGCGAGCCGGCCCGGCCGCCAGCGGTCAGCCGGGTTCATGAAGGCCACAAGCGGCGCGCGGGCGACACCGAGGGCCAGGTTGCGCGCGACATTCGGGCCATGACCCGCTCCGCGCAGCGGGATCACCCGCGGGTCATCGGGCAGGACGGTGTCGACGCAGCTCGTGACCAGCAGGATCTCGACCGCTTCATGGGGGTCGATGCTGGCGACCGTCTCGTGCAGGGCGGCGCTGCCGCCGACGGCGGGGATGATGATGCTGATTTCGGGTGCGGGGTGCATTCTGACCTCCTGGGTTGCAGGCCAGTGCTGCAACCCAGGTGCCAGGATTTTTCGCAAATTGCGAGGCGTTATGCCTCGCCTGCTTTACGCTTTTCCGGGCTCCGCGCTGAACAAAGCCTTCTTGCCGGGCTTGTCCTTCCATTCATCGGCGTCGGCCGGGGCCTCACCCTTGCGGGTGATATTGGGCCATTGCGTCGAGAAATCGCGGTTCAATTCCAGCCATTCCGCGCCCTTTTCGTCGCTGTCGGGAACGATGGCCTCGGCCGGGCATTCGGGTTCGCAGACGCCGCAATCGATGCATTCATCCGGGTGGATGACCAGCATGTTCTCGCCCACGTAGAAGCAGTCCACGGGGCAGACTTCCACGCAATCCATGTATTTGCACTTGATGCAATTTTCAGTGACGACGTAGGTCACGAAGTGCTCCTTGGCCTAGCGTGCGGCAAGCAAGCGGGATGCCGCCGCGCGTGTTGAAAGTCTCGCGGGTTTTATAGCCGGGGCGCGCGCGGCTGTCATGGCGGCGTGTCACGACCGCCAGGCGGCAAGCTTGCGATAGATGGTCGAGGGGTTCACCTCCAGCAGGGCCGCGGCGCGCGGCACATCCTGGCCGGTCTGGTCGAGCGCGGCCAGGATCATGCGCTTTTCCATCACGGCAAGCGGTTCGATCGCCGGCGGCGCCATGGGCGCGGGCAAGGGCGTTGCTTCTGGTAGCGGGGCGGGCTGGGGTTCAGGCACGGCCAGAAGCTGTGGCGGCGAGGAGGGCTCGGTTGCGGGCGTTGGGGCGCTGCGCCTGGCGGCATGCAGCAGGGCCGGCGGCAGCATCGTGGCCTCCACCACATCGCCATCATGCAGCACCACCACATTGCGCATCGCATTCTGCAACTGGCGGACATTGCCGGGCCAGGGGTAGCGCGCGATGGCGGCCTCCGCCTCACGCGAGAAGCCACGGAAACGGCGGCCTTCCTCGCGGCCGAAACTGGCCAGGAAGTGACGCGCGATCAGCAGCACATCCTCGCCACGCTCGCGCAAAGGTGGCAGTTCCACCGGCACGACATAGAGGCGGTAGTACAGGTCTTCGCGGAAGCGCCCGGCCTCCACCTCGGCCAGCGGGTCGCGGTTGGTGGCCGACACGATCCGCACATCGGCCTTTTCCGGGCGCGTCGCACCCACCGGCTGGAAGCTGCCGGTCTGCAGGAAGCGCAGCAGCTTCACCTGCATCTCCAGCGGCATTTCGCCGATTTCGTCGAGGAACAGCGTGCCGCCCTCGGCCTGCTTGGCGGCACCGGCGCGGTTGTCGGTGGCGCCGGTGAAGGCGCCCTTCACATGGCCGAAGATTTCGCTCTCCAGCAGGTCTTTCGGGATGGCCGCGCAGTTCAGCGCGACAAAGGGGCCTTTGGCACGCGGCGAGGCCTTGTGGATGGCCTCGGCCGCCAGTTCCTTGCCGGTGCCGCTCTCGCCGGTGATGAACACATTGGCGCGGGACGGCGCGACACTTTCGATGGTCTTGTACACCGCCTGCATGGGCGGCGAGGCGCCGACAAAGCCGAAGAATCGGCCGCGATGCAGCTGGTTCTTGACCGCGACCAACTCGGCCTTCAGCGCGCGCTTTTCCAGCGCATTGTCCAGCGTGACCTTGAGGCGCGCCTTGCCATAGGGCTTGACGATGAAGTCCATCGCGCCCTCGCGCATGGCCTCCACCGCTGCGTTCACGCTGCCATTGGCGGTGATGACGATGAGTGCTGCCTCGGCGCCCTCGGCGCGCAGCTTGCGCATCAGGTCGAAGCCGGAGAAATCCGGCAATTGCAGATCCACCAGCACGGCATCGGGCTGCCATTCCATGGCCTGTGCCAGGCCGTCCGCGCCAGTCGCCGCGTGGCGGACCTCATGCCCCAGATCGGCCAGCAGGGCCTTTGCGACCTCGGCCTGGGTCGGCGTGTCCTCGACGAGCAGGATGCGGCCGCGCGGCTCGCTCATGCCCCGGCCAGGATGTGCAGTTCCTGCAAGGCGGCCGCACTTTCGGCGGAAAGCCGGGGCAGGACGGTGGACGGCGCCTCCGGCTGGCCAGGGTCCATGGCGATGCGGGCCTCGGCCTCCAGTCGGCGGGCACCGACGGCGGCGGCGGCACCGGCCAGGCTGTGGGCGGCGCGCATGTATTGGGTGATGTCGCCGGCCGCGGCCGCCTGTTGCAATTCGCGGGTCAGGCGGCCCAGATCATCCTCGAAGGTCGCAATGATGCGGCGGAAGACCTCGGGCGGGAGGTCTTCCGCAAGCTGGGAGGCCACTTCGGGATCGAGCGCTGTCACGCGATAGGGTTCGCATTGGAGTGCGGGGTCGGTCAATCACCCAATGCGCATGGCTGGCGTTCAGAAGCCCGCCAGGCCAAACAGCCCGACCACTGCGACCAGGAACATCGCGCAGCCCAGCAGGTAGCTGGTGCTGTTGCGGGCTTCGGTGTGGCGGCGGGTGGTGTGGGCGGCGGCGGCGATGGTGGTCATGGCGGTGTCCCCTTGGTCTGTGCCAAGGGTCTTGCACCCGCCATGCCAGCCGTTTTCGCGAATTGCGAGGCATTATGCCTCGTGCAGGCGGGTCAGCCCTCGACCGGGCCGCGGCTGCCCTGGATCATCGCCAGGAATTCACGGCGGGTCGCCGCATTGTCGCGGAATTCGCCCAGCATACGAGAGGTGACCATGGTCACGCCGGGCTTGTGGATGCCGCGGGTGGTCATGCACTGGTGCGCGGCTTCGATCACAACGGCCACGCCCTTGGGCTGCAGCACGGCCTCGATCGTGTTGGCGATCTGCGCGGTGAGCTTTTCCTGGATCTGCAAGCGCTTGGAATAGATCTCCATGACGCGCGCGAGCTTGGAAATGCCGACGACCCGGCCATTCGGCAGATAGGCGATATGGCACTTGCCGATGATGGGCACCATGTGGTGCTCGCAATGCGATTCCATGCGGATATCGCGCAGGACCACCATTTCGTCATAGCCGTCCGTTTCCTCGAAGGAACGGGCGAGCAGTTCCACCGGGTCGGTCGTATAGCCGGCGAAGAATTCCTCATAGGCACGGGCGACACGGGCGGGCGTATCCACCAGGCCCTCACGGTCCGGGTCGTCACCGGCCCAGAGCAGGAGGGTACGCACGGCGGCTTCGGCCTCCATGCGGGAGGGGCGCTCGATGTCCCCTGGCGTCATGCGATGCGGGGGAGTGATGTCGTTCATGGGTCCGTGCACTGGCTGAGGGCGCGCCGGCGGGGCGATGTGCCCAGACCGTATCACCCTGCCAGTCAGATGGGCACGATGTCATTCGCCGCAAGAGTGAAATGAACGAGCGCTATCGTGCCCTGCCAGTACAGGCTTGCCGTCAGTCGCGGGTGGCCGCACCCAGTTCGGCGAGCAGCTCGGCTTCCAGCGTGGGCTCTTCCTCGCGGACGATCTCCTCGCCGCGCGCCTGGCGGTCGGCTTCTTCCAGGCTGCGGGCCACGTTCACGGTCACCGGGATATGCACTTCGGGGTGCAGTTCCACGCGCACATTGGACAGGCCCAGCACCTTGATCGGCTGTTCCAGCAGCACCTGCTGGCGCGTCACCGTCAGGCCGCCTTCCTTGCAGGCATCGGCGATGTCGCGGCCGGAGACGGAGCCGTACAGGCTGCCGCTCTCACCCGCCTGGCGGATGATGGTCACGGTCAGGCCGGCGACGCGCTCGGCCACACGCTCGGCCTCCTCGCGGCGCTTGAGGTTCTGCGCCTCGAGCTGCGCGCGCTGCTCGGCGAAGCGGGCCAGGTTGTCCTTGCTGGCACGGATCGCCTTGCCCTGCGGCAGGAGGAAATTGCGCGCATAGCCAGGCTTCACCTTCACGGTTTCGCCCATCTGGCCGAGCTTCTCGACGCGCTGCATCAGGATCAGTTCGATCATCGGTATAGTCCTCTCAGGTCTGCGGCGGCGGCATGGGCGTCCCCGCCGGGCGCCGCGCCCATTGTTCGTAAAGGCCAAGCCCCACCATCGCGGGGGCCATGAATTGCAGGAAGACGAGCATCAGCGCGTAGAAGCTGGCCAGCAGCCAGACCCGCGCGCCGCGGTCACGGGTGCGGCGATGCACGGCAGCCACCCCCATCAGGAAAAACGGCACCGTCAGCAGCAGCAGCATGGAGAGCGTGACCGTGCCCCCATCCAGCGCGAAAGCGGCCCCGGCCAGGCCGAGTGCCGCCAGATACCAGATCGGCATCCGGGCCTCGGCCAGGTCGGGCCAGCCGGTCAGCGAGAGCTCGCGCTTGCGCAGGAACCATTGCGCCAGCGCGGCATTGCCGATCAGCAGCAGCGCCGTCCAGAAGCCGACCGCGGCCGCCTTCACGCGCACCACGGCGTCCAGCATGGCGCTGTCCAACGGCAGGCCCATGCGGCGGGCGCCCTGGTTCACGGCGTCGCGCAGCGCGGCTTCAAGACCGCCCTGCCCGTCCAGCACGAAGGCCAGAAGTGCCACCAAAGCCACCGGATAAAGCCCCAGCAGCATCACCGGCAGCGACACATCGGGCCCGGCGGGCCGCAGATACAGCGTGACCAGCAAGGCCGCCGGCACGGCGAACAGCGCCAGATAGAAGGCCAGCGCGAAGGGATGAGCCGAGAAGGCCACCACCATCGCGCCGGTCGCGGCCGCGAGCCAGGCGATCACCGGCCCGAAGGCCAGCCCCGCCATGAAGATCGGCGCCGGCGCGAACCACAGCAACAACCCGCCCAACGGCAAGCCGCGCATCGCCCACAGCGCCAGCAGGGCCGAAATCAGCCCCGCTGCCGCCGCGGCCAATCCGGCCGGGTTGTTGAAGCCGCGCATGGGTCTTCAGTCGTTGATGACGTAAGGCAGCAGCGCCAGGAAGCGTGCGCGCTTGATGGCGACCGCCAGCTCGCGCTGCTTCTTGCCCGAGACCGCCGTGATGCGCGACGGCACGATCTTGCCGCGCTCGCTCAGGAAGCGGGAGAGCAGGCGCACATCCTTGTAGTCGATCTTCGGCGCCTGGTTGCCGGAGAAGGGGCAGGACTTCTTGCGGCGATAGAAGGGCCGGCGCGCGCCCACGGCGGGGCGGCGGGCGGCGGGCGTCATGTTCGGGTCATCGCTCATGGATCAGTCCTCCTCGCCAATATCGAGTTCGTCGCGCGAACGGGCGCGGTATTCCTCGCGCTCATCGCCGCGGCCGCGGCCCGACGAGAAGCGCCCGGCGGGCTTGGGCCCGCGGAAGCCGCGTTCCTTGTCGTCGCCACGGCGGGCGATGATGGCGGAAGGCTGGTCGTCCAGTTCCTCGATGCGGACGGTCATTTCGCGCAGCACGTCTTCATGCAGGCCGAGCTGGCGCTCCATTTCCTGGACGGCGGCGGCCGGGGCGTCGAGGCCGAGCAGCATGTAATGGCCCTTGCGGTTCTTCTTCACGCGATAGGCCAGGGCGCGCAGGCCCCAGTATTCGCGCTTGGGGATGGAACCGCCGGCATTGGTCACCAGTTCGGACATGGCGTCCGCGATGGCTTCGACCTGCTGCTGCGACACGTCATTGCGTGCGATGAACACGCATTCATAAAGCGGCATGTGTGCTCCCTGTGGATGCATTCAGCCCGTGGCCCGGGATGGGCGCGCGTGGGCATAGCCGGCATGTGCCACATGCCGGCAGGGGTGGCGGGGGAAGACCATGACGGGGCGCTGGTGTCAAGCGCTTCTGAACAATGCGCGGTTCAGCCCAAGGCCAGCCAAGGATCAACCACCCCAACCCCACCCGCCACAAACGCGCTCGCACCGCGCGTCGCCACCACAAACCCATGCGCCACCGCGATCGCCGCCAGATACCCATCCGGTGTCGGAAAGCCCCGTCCCGCCGCCCGCGCCCTGACCGCAAGCCCCGCATAGCAGCACGCCGCGGCCGCATCGAAGGCCAGCACCCGGCTCTTGAAGAGTTCCAACACTCCGTCGAACGCCGCCGACAGCGCATCCCGCCTGCGCCCGGCCG
>JAIXVH010000051.1 GCA_027483125.1 Acetobacteraceae bacterium
GCGGCTATGACAGCAATCCTTTCCGCGAAGGCCTGGCCGCGCGCGGCATCACCGCATGCATCCCTTCCAAGAAGAACCGCAAGCAGCCCATCCCGCACGACCCAAAGCTCTACCGAAAGGGGTACCCCGTCGAGGTCATGTTCGGCCGTATCAAGGACTGGCGCCGCATCGCAACCCGCCATGATCGCTGCCCACACACCCTCTTCGGCGCCATCACACTCGCCGCCGTCTTCATCTTCTGGCTCGAGCAGTGAGGCCTGAGCCTAGTTCAGCAACCCCGCCCCCACCATCGCCTCGCGCACCCGCAGCTTGGTGGAATCGGCCACCGGCGCCATCGGCAGCCGGCAGAATTCGGTGCTCCGCCCCAGCAGCGCGGCCGCGTATTTCACCGGCCCCGGCGAGGTCTCGCAGAACATCGCATCATGCACCGGCGTCAGCCGGTCCTGGATGGCCTGGGCATCCTTCACGCGGCCCTCGCGCCAGGCGCGGTGCAGTTCGGCGCACAGGCGCGGCGCGATATTCGCCGTGACCGAAATCGTGCCATGTCCACCAGCGGCCAGATGCGCCAGCGCCGTATGGTCCTCACCCGAGAGCTGGATGAAATCCGCGCCGCATTCCATGCGCTGGTGATAGGGGCGCGAGAGGTTCGCCGTCGCATCCTTCACGCCCACGATGTTCTTGTGGCGGGCCAGCTTGCCCATCGTCTCGGGCGTCATGTCCACCACCGAACGGCCGGGGATGTTGTAGATGAACAGCGGCAGATCCACGGCATCGGCGATGGCGGTGAAATGCGCGATCATCCCGGCCTGGGTCGGCTTGTTGTAATAGGGCGTGACCACCAGCAGCCCATCGGCACCGGCGGCCTTGGCATGCTGCGAGAAATCGATGGCTTCCGCGGTGCTGTTGCTGCCCGCACCGGCCATGACGGGTACGCGCTTGCGCGCGACCGCCACGCAAATCTCGACCACGCGCTTGTGCTCGTCATGCGACAAGGTCGGGCTTTCGCCGGTGGTGCCGACCGGCACCAGGCATTGCGTGCCCTCGGCGATCTGCCATTCCACGAAATCGGCGAAGGCTTTCTCGTCCAGCGCGCCGGCAGCGGTCATCGGCGTGATCAACGCCGTCATCGATCCCTGGAACATGGCGCGTGCCTCCTTGAAGCGGCGCAACTTAATCGCGCCACCCTTCTGCAACAAGCGCTCGCAACGTTGTAGGAAGCGGCATGCGCGCAGCCCTGCTATGCCTCCTCCTCGCCTTTGCCACGCCCAGCCTGGCCCAAGCCCCGCGCGAAGCCGGGCGGCTCGCACTCACCGCCGCCTCCCAGAACCGCTGGGCGGAGGCCGAGGCCGCGGCCGAACGCGCCGATCCGCTGATCCGCCGCATGGTCACATGGTTGCGCATCCAGTCGCGCGCAGCACCCACCAGCCCAGCCGAAATCCTGGCCTTCGTGGAATCCGCGCCCGACTGGCCGGCGCAGGACGCGATCACCCGCAACATGGAAATGCTGCTGCGCAACGAGCCCGATGACGGCCTGGCCCTGCGCTGGTTCGCCACCCGCCCCGCGCGCAGCCTGGCAGGCGCGCTGCGCCATGCGGACGCCCTGGCCCGCGCCGGCCGCGCGCGCGACGCGCAGGAGGCCGCGCGCCGCGGCTGGGCCGAGACGGCCGGCGACGCGGTGGATGAACAGCCCTTCCTGGACCGCCACGCCCGCGCGCTGACGGCCGATGACCACTGGGCGCGCTTCAACCGCCTGGCCTTCGCGCGCGACTTCCAGGCTGCCCAGCGCGTGCAACCCTTCCTGGCCGGAGAGCGCGCCAATATCGCGCAGCTGCGCATCAGCTACGCCACGCAGGGCGACCCGAACCAGAACGCCCAGCTCGCCGCGCGGGATGCCGGTGCGACATTGGAACGCGCCCGCGCCCTGCGCATGCGCGGCGATGACAGCGCAGCCGCCGCCGCCTTCGCCGCCGGCGCCGCCGCCCAGGCCGGCATCACGCCCGAAGCGGGACGCGCCATCTGGACGGAACGCCAGCTGCAATCGCGCCGCACGCTCCGCCTGGGAGACCCGCGCACGGCCTATCAACTCGCGGCGCAACACGGCCAGCCCGGCCCCGGTGAGCCACGCCAGGAAGCCGAATTCCTGGCCGGCTTCATCGCGTTGCGCTTCCTGAACAACCCGCGCGATGCGGCCGCCCATTTCACGCGCATCGCTGAGGGCAGCCAGTCAGCCATCACGCTGGCGCGCAGCCATTACTGGCGCGGCCTGGCGCTGGCCGCGCAGAACAACACCGCCGGCGCGCGCGAGGCCTGGAACCAGGCCGCGCAATACCCGGTGGCCTTCTATGGCCAACTGGCATCGCTGGCACTCGGCGAAAGCCCGGACCGCCTGCACCAGCGCATCCGCGCTGTCTCGCCGCCCGCGCCCAATGCCGCGCAAGCCGCACAGTTCAACGCGCGCGAGACGGCGCGGCTGTCCATGCAACTGGCCGAGATGGGCGAGGGCCGGCGCGCGCGCGTCTTCCAGGTGCAGATGATCGACCAGGCGCGCGAACCCTGGGAACGCGTGGCCGCCATCCAGCTGGCCGCACGCTCAGGCAGGCCGGAAAACCCGGTCTGGGTGGCCCGCCGCGCCGGGGTGTCGGGCGCGATGCTGCTGCCCCAGGGCTGGCCCACGCCCTACCCCACCGAGGGCCTGCCGCTGGAACCCGCGCTGATCAACGCCATCACCCGCCAGGAATCCAATTTCGACACCGAAGCCCTGTCGCCCGCCAATGCGCGCGGGCTGATGCAGTTGCTGCCCGCGACCGCGGCTTCCGTGGCGCGGCGGCTGAACACGCCGCACCAGCTCGACTGGCTGCAATCGCGCCCCGCCCACAATATGCGCCTGGGCAGCGCCTATCTGGCCGAGCGCATCCAGCGTTTCGGGGGCAATTGGATGCTGGCGATCGCGGCCTATAATGCAGGCTCCGGCCGCATCGATGAATGGCTGCAGACCTATGGCGACCCGCGCAGCAGCAACCCGGCCATGCTGGATTGGCTGGAACAGATCCCCTTCACCGAGACCCGCAACTACGTCCAGCGCGTGATCGAGAATGTGGTGGTCTATCGCGCGCTGTCGAACAGCCAGGAGCCGCACCCGATGGCGCCCTTCCTCCGATGAAATGGGTGGCCTCCATGGGCGGTGTGGGCTTCCTGCGGCCCGCCCCCGGCACCTGGGGCAGCGCGCTGGTGCTGCCGGTGGTGCTGCTGGGGCCGGGTGCGGCCGCGGCGCTGGCATTGCTGCTGCTCAGCCTTGGCCTATGGGCGCTGCGCCGCCTGCCCGAAGCGCAGGAAGACCCGGGCTGGGTGGTGATCGATGAAGGTGCCGGCATGGCACTCGCACTGGCCGCCCTGCCCGGCGCGGGGCTTTTGGGCGTGGCGCTCGCCTTCGCGCTGTTCCGCCTGTACGACATCTGGAAGCCAGGCCCCGTCGGCTGGGCCGACCGCCTGCCC
>JAIXVH010000293.1 GCA_027483125.1 Acetobacteraceae bacterium
GAGGCGGAAATCGGCGCCGGGCAGGCTCGGATCCTCGATCCCCTCCTCGGGCAGCGGGCGGCTTTCCGGCCGGCCCGCCCAATAGGACCAGCCCTGGCGTTGCAGGGTGGCGTGCTCGGCGCCATGCACCAGGGCCAGCACGCGTTGCGAGGCTTCGTCCAACCCCGCCGAGGGCGGACGCAGCGGGCGGCGATGCGACCAGTAGAGCCGCTCATTGCTCATGCCCTTGGCCATGTTCACCGAGGAGAAGCGGTAGATGTAGAGCGCCTGTGGGATGATCACGAGCCGCCGGCCGGAGGCGACCAGTGCCGCGCCCAA
This sequence comes from Acetobacteraceae bacterium, assembly GCA_027483125.1. Taxonomy (GTDB): domain Bacteria; phylum Pseudomonadota; class Alphaproteobacteria; order Acetobacterales; family Acetobacteraceae; genus Rhodovarius. The sequence goes on from JAIXVH010000293.1 coordinate 319, forward strand.
CTCGTAATCCTCGCAGCCCAGTTCCGGCTCGTCGGTATAGCCGCCCAGCGCCACGAAGGCCTCGCGGCGGAACATCACATTCACATCGCCATAGATGTTCCAGGCCAGCCCCACATCCGCGGGGCCGCCTGTGGGGAAGAACTCCACGCGTGGCAGCATCGGGTCGGGATCGGCCAGGGCGTCATTCTCGCCTACGAAGAGGTCCTGCAGGGCGGCTGCCGCATCGGCGCCGGTGTTCTGCAGGGCGCGCAGCATGGTCTCGACCTCATGCGGATGGGCGAGGTTGTCGTCATCCATGATCAGGATGAAGTCGCCGCGGCTTTCGCGCGCGGCGAGGTTGCGGCTGGCCGATTGCCACAATTCGCGCTCGTTGCGGATGATGCGCCAGCCGCGGGCCGCGAAATCCGCCTCCTGCGCATCGAGGAATTCCCGTGTGGCGCGGGAGGGGCTGGCATCATCGACCAGCACCACCTCCAGATGTGGCCAGCTCTGGGCGCGCAGGCTGTCCAGCGCCTGCGCCAGCAGCGTGGGGCGGTCGAAATGCGAGATGCAGACCGAGACCAGGGGCTGGCCGGTGATCTCGGTCGCGGCCGGTGGTGGCGCCTGGATGGAACGCAGGAAGGGCAGCAGGGCGGGCACCGGCGGGCTGGCGGCCAGCGGTGCCAATGCACCATCGGCATCGGGCGCCAGCACGGCGAGGCCCGCGGCCAGCGCGTCCTGCACCAGCGGTTCGCCGAGATCGGCGGCATCGGCCAGCAGGATGGTGGCACCCGCGGGCAGCATGCGCCGCTGCCGGCCGGGTTCCGGCGGCAGGCCCAGGCGGATGCCGGCATGCGCACCCTCCAGCGCCTCGAACAGGGCCATGATCGGGTCGCGACCGGGTTGCGGCATGTTGCGCGGGATGCCGATGCGCAGGGCGGCGGTGGGATGCGCCTGCCGCCAGGCGACGATGCGTGCGACGGCGCGCGGATGGCGCGGCGGCATGGGCAGCAGGTGCTCACCCGGCAGCGCCGGGTCGGTGCCGGCATCGCCCAGCGCGCCGCAGACCAGGCCCGGCTTGTCATCCCGCGTGCCCCACCATTGGGCGAGGCTCGGATGGATGAACAGCCGTGCATCGGCGGCGGCAATGCCCGCCATGTCACGATGCTCGCGCAGCAATTCGAAGGGCGTGGCCGTGTCCTGCCCGGTGGCCGCCCAGCCGGCGGCGCCGGTGACCAGCGTGATGATCGGCACGCCTGCGAGCACCATCCCCATGTGCCGCGCCACGCCCAGGCTCTCGCCAATGCCGCGCTGGTCGATCACGACGACCATCCCGGGTGCGGGCCTGCCGCGCAGCCATTCGACGCAGCGCCAGCCCAGCATGCCGTCCGCCCCATCATGCTGGGGCAAGACATGCAGGTGAATGCCGGCCTGCATCATTTGCCCCCAATGCTCGGTGATGTTCTCCGTGCCATCGGGGCCGCGGGGGAGCAGCAGGCTGCAATCCGCACCCTCGGCGCGTAGGCGCCGGGCCAGGTGCCAGGCGGCATGACCTGCGGCATCGGGCAGGTGCAATTCCGCGAGACTGGGCGAGATGACGAGAATCTGGGCGGGCTTCAATGCCATGCCTTCCGGAGCGATTGTGCGTGCTTGCGCCGGAGTTACGCCTCAAATCAGGGCGCTTGGGAAGCCAGCGCCCTGGCCGCCTGATCTTGCGGCGCCGCTCTTGCCAGCATACGCGTTGGAGCATGAGCGGGTTGGAGTCGCGACGCCATGAAATTTGCTTCAGAATACTTGGCTGAGACGACCCAATTACTGGCCCATATCAATGCTGAGGCAATTGAAGGCTTGGCGGCACGTCTGGCTGGCATCCGCGCCGGCGGCGGGCGCCTGTTCATCCTGGGTGTGGGCGGCTCGGCCGGTCATGCGGGCCATGCGGTGAATGATTTCCGCAAGCTTTGCGGCTTCGAGGCCTATGCGCCGACCGACAACGTCTCCGAACTGACCGCGCGCACCAATGATGAAGGCTGGGAGACCACCTTCGCCGCCTGGCTGCGCGGCAGCCGCATCGGGCCCGCCGATGGGCTGCTGGTTTTCTCGGTGGGCGGCGGCGACAAGGCGCGCAACATCTCTGCCAATATCGTGGCGGCCATCGATGTGGCGAAATCCGTGGGTGCGGCGGTCACCGGCATTGTCGGCCGCGATGGCGGCTACACTGCCGCGGCGGGCGATGCGGTGGTGGTGATCCCGCCGCTGTTTGCCGAGCGCATCACGCCGCACACCGAGGGGCTTTGCGCGGTCATCTGGCATCTGCTGGTGTCGCACCCGGCGCTGAAGCTGGCCGCCACCAAATGGGAGCAGACGGTGCCGTGAGGCGCGCGGTCTTCCTGGACCGCGACGGTGTGCTGAACGCGGCGCTGCTGGATGCCGCGCGCCGGCCCATCCCGCCGCGCGCGCGTGATGAACTGGCCATCCTGCCCGGCGTGCCGGAGGCCTGCGCCAGCCTGCGTGCGGCGGGGTTCATGCTGATAGGCTGCACCAACCAGCCCGATATCGCGCGCGGCACCACGCCGCGCGAATTCGTGGACTGGGTCAACCAATCCGTGGTGCAGGCGGCGGGCCTGGATGAGATGCGCCTCTGCCCGCATGACGATGCCGAGCAATGCCATTGCCGCAAGCCCCGGCCCGGCATGCTGACCGATGCGGCGGCCGCGCATGGCATCGATCTCTCGCGCAGCTGGATGGTGGGCGATCGCTGGCGCGATGTCGCGGCCGGTCAGGCCGCTGGCTGCCGGACCATCTTCATCGAGCGTGGCTATGCCGAGGCAGCGCCCGCCCACCCCCCCGATGCCATCGCAGCCGATCTGCCGCAGGCGGCCGCCATCATTCTCAAGGATATGCCGTGATCACCCTCCAGGACCTCAAGGTCGAGATCTACGCCGATGGCGCGGATCGCAACGCCATGGCGCAAGCCGCGAAGAACCCGCTGGTGAAGGGCTTCACCACCAACCCGTCCTTGACGCGCAAGGCTGGCGTGACCGATTACGCCGCCTTCGGCCAGGAATTGTGCAGCAACTTTCCGGGCTATCCGATCAGCTTCGAGGTGATCGCCGATACCCTGCCCGAGATGGACCGCCAGGCACGGCTGATCGCCAGCTGGGGCACCAATGTCTTCGTGAAGCTGCCGGTCACCACCACGGGTGGCGAGAGTGTGGTGCCGCTGCTGGCCCCGCTCGCCGCCGCTGGCGTGCAGTGCAACGTGACGGCGCTGTTCACGTTGGAGCAGGTGCGCGCGGTCTCGGCGGCGCTGGGCGATGCGGCGCCCTCCTTCATCTCGGTCTTTGCCGGAAGGCTCGCCGATGCCGGCATCGACCCCGTGCCCATCATGCGCGAGGCTGTGGCCATCATGCGGCCCTTCCCGAAGCAGCGGCTGATCTGGGCCTCCCCGCGCGAGGTGCTGAACGCGGTGCAGGCGCATGATGTGGGCTGCCATGTCATCACCATGACCAATGACCTGATCGCCAAGCTGCCGACACTGGGCCGCGATCCGCTGCAGTTCAGCCTGGAGACGGTGAAGATGTTCCACGACGACGCGCGCGGCGCCGGCTTCACGCTGTAGCATCATGAACATCCTGGTCACCGGCGCGGCCGGCTTCATCGGCAGCAACCTGACCGATGCCCTGTTGGCAGCGGGGCATCAGGTGGTGGGCTACGACAACCTCTCCACCGGCATGCCGCGCTTTCTGGACGGTGCGTGCGCCCATCCGCGCTTCACCCTGGTGCAGGCTGATCTGCTGGACATGCCCGCGCTCAGCGCCGCCATGGCCGGCATCGATGCCGTGTTCCATTTGGCCGCCAATGCCGATGTGCGCTTCGGCACGCAGCACCCGCGCCGCGACCTGGAGCAGAACGCGATCGTCACCCAGAACGTGCTGGAGGCGATGCGCGCGCAGGGTGTGAAGCGCATCCTCTTCTCCTCCACCGGCAGCGTTTATGGCGAGGCGAGCATCTTCCCCACGCCGGAGGACGCGCCCTTCCCGGTGCAGACCTCGCTCTATGGCATGTCGAAGGTGGCGGCGGAGGGGCTGCTCTCGGCCTATGCCGAGGGCTTCGGCTTCCATGCCACCGTGTTCCGCTTCGTCTCGATCCTGGGGCCGCGCTACACGCATGGGCATGTCTTCGATTTCGCGAAAAGGCTCCTGGCGGACCCTTCGGTGCTGCCGGTGCTGGGCGATGGCAAGCAGCAGAAATCCTACCTGCATGTGGATGACTGCGTGGCGGCGATGCTGCTGGCGCTGGAGCGCGCGCCGGCGCCCTTCGCCGTTTACAATCTGGGGCAGGACCATTGGTGCCGGGTGAATGACAGCATCGGCTGGATCACCGCCGAGATGGGTGTGGCGCCGCGCCTGGAATACAGCGGCGGCGCGCGCGGCTGGGTGGGGGACAGCCCGTTCATCTTCCTCGACTGCTCACGCATGCGCGCACTTGGCTGGACACCGCGCGTGACCATCGAGGATGGCGTGCGCCAGACGCTGCGCTGGCTGCTGGCCCATCGCTGGGCGCTGGACCAGCGCGCATGACCGACACCCGCGCCTGGCTGGCCGAGACGCTGGATGCCGGGCGTATCGGCGCCATGCAGCAGGCGACCTGCGCCATGCTGGATGCCGCCGCTGCCGAGGGCCGGCTGCTGATCATCGGCAGCGCGGCTTTGCCCATGCGCATCATGCGTGCGATCCGCGCCGGCGGCGGGCGCGTCGCGGCCATGGTCGAATACGCGCCCCGCTTCTGGGGCCGCGATGCCGAGGGCGTGCCGGTGCTGCCGCTGGATGAGGCCCTGGCGCTGACCGGGCCCGACCCTGTGGTGCTGGTCGGCATCTGGTCGCCGCAGCATGTGCACGGCCATACCGTGGCCTGGCTCGCCACGCGCGGCATCACGCGCATCCTTCCGGTGATGGCGGCGTTCTGGCGCTGGGGGGGGGCGCTGGGCGAGCACTACCAGCTCTCCGGCCCCGAACCACTGCTGGCGGCGGCGCCGCGCATCATGGCGGTGCATGACCGGCTGGCGGACGCCGAAAGCAGGCGGCACCACGCGGCCGATCTCGCCTGGCGGCTCGCCTTCGACCATGCCTCCCTGCCCGGACCCCGACCGGAGGCGATCTATTTCGACCGCGCCCTGCTGCGCCTGCCGGAGGATGCCGTGGTGGTCGATGGCGGCGCCTTTTCCGGCGATGCGCTGGAGCATTTCCTGCGCTGGCACGGCCCGCGTTTCGGCCGCTACCACGCTTTCGAGCCGGACCCGATCTCGTTTGCCAATCTCACGCAGTATCGCGACCGCCTGCCGCCTTCTGTGGCCGCGCGCATCGCGCTGCACCAGGCGGGCATCGGGGCGGCGGCCGGGGAATTGCGGCTCGACCCATCCGGCACGCCGGGCACCATCACCGGCGGTTCGGGCAGTGTGGTGGTGCCCTGCGTCACGCTCGATGCCATGCTGGGCGAGGAGCGGGTGGATTGCATCAAGCTCGACACCGAAGGCCAGGAACATCCGGTGCTGGACGGTGCCGCCGGCATCATCGCCCGCGACCAGCCAGCCCTGGCCATTTCCGTCTACCACAAGCCCGATGACATCGTGACGCTGCCCGAGCGCGTCATCGCCGCCCTGCCCGATGCCGCGCTGCATCTGCGCGCGCATGACCATGACGGCATCGACCTGGTGCTGACCGCGGTGCCGCGGAGGTTCCAGCCATGATCGTCACCCGCAGCCCCTTGCGCATCTCGGTGGGCGGCGGCGGCACCGACTTGCCTTCATATTACGAGCAGCGCGAAGGCTTCCTGGTGGCGATGGCCATCCAGGCGCATGTCTATGTCTCGGTGCAGCGCACGCTGGAGCCGGGCATCCTGCTGAAATACTCGCGCATCGAGCGGCCGAGGCGGGTGGCCGAGATCGAGCACCCGATCATCCGCGAGGCGCTGCTGGAGCATGGCCTGGGCGAGGAGACGGCGCTGGAAGTCACCTCGGTGGCCGATATCCCGGCGGGCACCGGGCTCGGCAGTTCCGGCAGCTTCACCACCGCGCTGATGCAGGGGCTGGCGGCGTTGCGCGGCGCGCCCATGAGCACCGAGGAGGTGGCGGCCAGCGCCTGTCGCATCGAGCTTGACCGGTTGCGCGAGCCCATCGGCAAGCAGGACCAGTACATCGCCGCCTATGGCGGGCTGTGCGGCTTTCATTTCCGTGCCGATGGCCGGGTGGAGGTGGAGCGCATTGAACTGCCGCCAGAGACCCATGCCCGGCTGCAATCCCACACGCTGATGTTCTTCACCGGCCGCACCCGCAGCGCGGGCGAGATCCTGCAGCAGCAGGATGCCGCATCGCGCGCGATGGATGCCGGCATGCTGGCCAATCTGGACCGCGTGAAGGCCATGGGCTTCGCGATCCGTGACGCGCTGCTGGCCGGCCGGCTGGACCGCTGGGGCGAGATCATGCGCGAGCACTGGGAGGCGAAGAAACAGCGCTCCACGGGCATGTCGAACCCGCAGATCGATGCATGGTATGATCTGGCCATGGCTTCGGGTGCGATCGGCGGCAAGCTGGTGGGGGCGGGGGGCGGCGGCTTCCTGCTGTTCCACGCGCATGACGCCGAGGCGCTGCGCGCGGCGATGACCGGTGCTGGCCTGAAGGAGGTGCCGCTGCGGCTGCAACCGCAGGGCACCACCATCATCGCGCCATGAGCCTGCCGGACCTGGCCCTGCTGGCCGGCGGCATGGCCACGCGGCTGGGCGGCCTGGCGGAAGCGACACCCAAGGTCCTGATGCCGGTGGCGGGCGAGCCGTTCCTGGCGCATCTGCTGCGGCATGCGCGGCGCCAGGGTTTTTCACGCGTCGTGCTGTGCCTGGGCCACCTGGCCGAGCAGGTGGAGGAATTCCTGGCAGCCCAGGGCCGCTTCGGGCTGGAGGTGGCGATCAGCCATGAAGGGCCTGCGCGGCGCGGCACTGGCGGCGCGCTGCGCCATGCGCTGCCCTTGCTCTCGGACCCGTTCTTCCTGGGCTACGGGGATAGTCTGCTGCCGCTGGATGCACAGGCCGCACACACAGCCTTCCAGGCCGCGGCCCAGCCCGCGATGATGACGGTGCTGCACAATCGCGACCAATGGGATGCCTCCAACCTGGTCTTGGCGGACGGCATGGTCCGCGCGCATGACAAGGCGCTGCGCGGGCGGCCCGGCGTGGAATGGATCGATGCGGGTGTCACCATCTTCCGCCATGCGCCGATCCTGGCCTGGCCTGATGCCGACCCCTGGGATCTTTCGGCGTTGACCGGGGCATTGGCGCGGCAGGGGCGGCTGGCGGGGCATCTGCTGCAGGAGCGCTTCCATGAGATCGGCCGGCCGGAGACGCTGGCCGAGACCGATGCATGGCTGCGCGCGCAATATTCGCCATGACGTCGCCACAAGCGGCGTGTCATCATGCGCGCATGCGAAGCTTTCTTGTCATTGGCGCGGTGCTGGCCTTGGCGGCATGCAAGCCTGATCCCTATGGCGGGCC
>JAIXVH010000080.1 GCA_027483125.1 Acetobacteraceae bacterium
CGGGTTGCAGGCCGGCGCGGCGCAGGGCGGCGAAGGCCATCAGGTAACTGGCGATGCCGCCCTTCATGTCACCCGCGCCGCGGCCATAGATGCGGCCCGTGCGGATCTCCGGCGCGTAGGGGGGGCTGGCCCACATATCGGCCGCACCCTCCGGCACCACATCCACATGGCCTTGCAGCACCAGTGAACGGCCGCGCGTTTCGCGGGGCTGATGCAGTGCCACCACATTGTCGCGGCCCGCATAGGGGATCAGCGGCGGGGAGAAGATCGGGTCATCGCTGGGCACGGTCGGGATGCGGCGCGGCGTCAGGCCGAGCGCCTCATATTGCCGGGCCATTTCGTCCAGCGCGGAGGCCTCATTGCCCAGCGTGCTGGGGCAGCGCACCAGGCGGAACAGCGTGTCCAGCGTGGCGTCGCGCAACTCATCACAGGCGGCGAGAATGGCGCGCTTCGCGCCGGTGTCGAGTGTGGTCATCTGGGCAGTATGCGCGGGCGGTGCTGCCTCTCCAACCGCAGGCCGGTGCGGGCCCATGCTCCTGGCGGCGGCGCATGGTTCATGCCGCCGGTTTCTGGAAGCAAGCTACCCGCCCAGCATGCGCCCGGCCAGCAGCGCCAATTCACGCGTATTGGCCACCTGCGCCTTCAGCAGCACCTGGCCCCATTGCGTGCGAACGGTGCTGAGCGCGGTGCCACGACGTTCGGCGATCTGTTCGGCGCTGGCACCTTCCAGCATGGCCAGGGCGACATCCGCCTCGGCCGGGCTCAGGGCAAAGGCCTCACGCATCATCGCGCGGCGTTCGGCCGCCGGGCGAGGCAGGCGGAGCGTCAGCAGCAGCAGTGGTGCCTCGCCGGGCAGCCGGCGCAATTCCAGGAAGCTGCGCTCCGTGGTGTCCGCTGGCGTGATGTCCAGCGCGCCGCCGGCACCGCCCTCGGCCAGGCGCTGCAACAGCGCGGTAAGGCGCGCGGCCGCGCGCGGATCGGGCAGTGTGACACGTCCGCCCGCCAGCGACAGGCCAAGGCGCGCGGCGGCGGCGGTGAAGGCGGGCGGCGCCAGATGCAGATGCCCGTCCGGGCGCAGCACGGCTGCCGCCCCCAACGCGCCGGCCAGCAGCGCGGCATCCGCGCTGCCCGTCACCGCCGCATCCAGCCGCAGGCGCAGGTCAATGGCCTGACGCAGATGCGGCACCAACCGGCCGAGCAGCCCGGTCTCGGCGGCATCGAACTGGCCGCAGCCCTCCGGCCGCAGCATGCCGATCAGCGCGAAACGCCCGTCATCCAGGCTGATGCGCGCGCCCATCATGTGGAAGCCCTGGCCGTGGCGGGCGGCGAAATCATTCCAGTATTCGCTGCGCCGATAGGTTTCGACATCGATCGCGTGATCACCCGTGATCACGCGGTCATTCGTCAGCGCCCGGCCCAGGCCGGCGAAGGGGTCCACCTTGTGGTAATGCTCGACATAGAGCGCCGCTTCCTCGGCCGTCACGCCGGGCGCGGCCAGCATCCGCGGCGGGCCAGGGGCGACCGCATCGAGCAATTGCAGCGAGCACTGCGTGGCGCGCAGCGCGGCGGAGGCACGCTGCAGCGCCGCCGCCCAATCCCTGCCGGTATCGGCGGCGGTGTAGATGGCGCTCAGCAGTGCGTCATGCGGGGCGGTCGATGGGTGGGGCATGACAGCCAGCATCCTTCATCACGGATGCGTGCTGGCATCCTACCCAGGCAGGATAGCTGGCTGATTTCCCTGGCAGCAACCTGTTTCGCATGCAGTGGGACGTGATCATAGACGACGGCATGCGCCACGAAGTGCGGGCGGGTGAAGCGCTTCACGGCGCGGCGCGCCGGCCGGCGGTCGTGCCCGGCCTGGCCCGGGGAGGGGCCCGTCTGGACGGCATGCTCACCCAGCCTGACCGGCGCCCCACGGCATGGCAGCCGCCCGAGGCGCGGCCACGCGCCGCGGCGAATTGGCGCCGTGACCTGGAACTGGTGGCCTATCAGGTCGCGCGGCGCCCGGCGCAACTGGCCGCGCTGGCGGAGTTGCACGCCGAACAGGACCTGCCGCCGCCGCCGTCTGCCGCGGATGATTGCTGGCCGGTCGGTGTATTCCTGCAAGGCAAGCTGGCCGGCGGCCTGGTGCTGCACTGGCTGCGACCGGGCGTTCCGCCGGAAAGCCCGGCGTTGCGCGCCAACCCCGAGGCGCTGGCCCGGTTGCACGCCGCCGCCCCGGCGGGGTTGCTGGAACTGGGCTGCCTGGCGCTGTGCAAGGAGGCTCGGCGCCGCCATCCGGCCTTGCCCTATCTGGCGCTGCGCGCGGGGTTCCTGGCGGCACGGGCGCGCGGTGTCGGCGTGGCGGTGGCGGTGGCCGGCACGCCTGCGCGGGCGGCGTTGCTGCGCCAGGTGCTGCGGCTGCGCCCGGCGAGTGTGCGCAACGGCGCCGAGCGGGAGCAGGGCCTGCTGGTGGCGGATTGGACGCGGGAGGGCGCGCGCGTGGTGAGGCGCTTTCCGGGCTTTGGGGCGTCCGCGTGGGATGGGCTTACGGGTGAGGAGGATCGCCTCCGCCGGTCGGCCGGCGAGCGCTCGCAGAGGCAGCCATCCGGCATGGGTTGGATGCCCTCAGCGTAACCCGCCCCAGGCCTGAAGCGCGCCGCGCGGGGCCGTTCAATCCTCGCTCACGCGCGGCGCGCCCGCGGTGACACCGCCATCGATCACCATGGTCTGGCCGGTCATGAAACCCGCCGCCGGGCTGGCCAGGAACACCGCGGCACCCGCGATCTCATCCGGCTCGCCGATGCGCTGGAGCGGGCTGTCGGCGGTGCGCTTCTTCAGGTTCACCGGATCCTCCCACAAGGCGCGGGCGAAATCGGTGCGCACCAGGCCGGGCGCGATGGTGTTCACCCGCACACCGCGCGGCCCCCATTCCACGGCGAGCGCGCGCGCCAACTGCATGTCGGCCGCCTTGGACACGCCATAGATGCCCAGCACCGGCGAGCCGCGCAGCCCGCCGATGGACGAGATGAATATGACATTGCCATCACCCCGTTCCGCCATGGCCGGGATCACCATCTGGCACAGCCACAGATTGGACCGCACATTGCCGTTCATGATGCGGTCATAGGCTTCGTCGGGGATGTTCTGCGCGGGGCCGAAATACGGGTTCAGCGCGGCGTTGCAGACCAGCGTGTCGATGCGGCCGAAGGCGGCGATGGTGGCATCCACCAGGCCCTGCAATTCCTCCTTGCGGGAGATGTTGGCGGCGTGTGCTTCTGCGGTGCCGCCGGCGGCGCGGATCTCATCCACCACCTTCTCGCAGGCATCGAGCTTGCGCGAGGAGACCATGACCTTGGCGCCGTGCTGCGCGAGCCGGATGGCGATGGCCTTGCCGATGCCGCGGCTGCCGCCGGTGACGATGGCCGTGCGGCCGCTGAGGTCGAAGAGATTGTGCATGGCGCTTCCCCTTGTTGTCTGCCGCGCAGCCTAGCGGCTGACGCGGGTCTGGCCAGAGGGGGCGGCGGCCCGCACACTGCGGCAGAGGGAGAACGCATCATGGATCTGCGCGGCAAACTCGCACTCGTCACCGGCGGCAATGGCGGCCTTGGGCAGCGCATCTGCGCGGCCCTCGCGCGGGAGGGCGCGCATCTGGCCGTGGTCTGCGCGCGCAGCATCGATGATGCCGAAGCTGTCGCGCGCGACATGGCATCGCGCCACCAGATCCAGGCCGCGGCCTTCGCGTGCGACCTGGCCGATGACGCCGCCATCGCGCAACTCGTGCAGGATGTCGTCGCGCGCTTCGGCCGGCTTGACATCCTGGTCAATGACGCCGCCTTCAACCACGCCGTGCCCTTCCCCGATCTGGACGCCATGACCCCCGCTCTGTGGGACAAGATCATCGCCGTGAACCTGACCGGCCCGATGCGGCTGATGCAGGCCGCCGCACCTGCATTGAAATCGGGCGGCGGGCGGGTGGTGAACATCGCCTCGGTGGCCGGTTTGCAGCCCAGCGGCAGTTCCATCGCCTATGCCGTGTCGAAGGCGGGACTGATCCATCTGACGCGCTGCATGGCTGTCGCCATGGCCCCGGATGTGCTGGTGAATTGCGTGGCCCCCGGCCTGCTGGAAGGCACCCGCGCCACGGCCAATCTGCGCCCTGAACAGGTGCAGCGTTCCGCTGCCGGCGCGCTGCTGGGCCGCGCCGCGGACAAGGATGACTGCGCCGAGATGGTCGTCACCATGTGCCGCACCGACACCATGACCGGCCAGACGGTGGTGATCGATGCCGGGCGTGTCTTCCATTGACGCCCGCGCCGTGTAGCCTGCCCGCCATGCCCCATATGCAAGCCGCGCTGGACTTCATCGCCGCGCACGAATCCCCCTGGCCGCGCGACCTGCGCGCGCATCTGGAATCCGGCGCCTTCGAGCCCGCGCCCGACAACGCCATCATGGGCCCGATCCGCCCGCGCGGGCCGGTCAATGCCATCATCACCCGCAATGGCGAAACCCTCGGCCGCGTGGGCGATACGCGGCAGATCGACCAGACCTTCAGCATCGCGAAATCCTACCTGGCGCTGCTGGCCGGCATCGCGGTGGCCGATGGGCTGATCCCCGATATCGACCGGCCGATCCGCGAATTGGTGAAGGATGGCGGCTTCGACAGCCCGCAGAACAGCGCCATCACCTGGCGCCACATGCTGACCAACACCTCCGAATGGGAGGGTGAATTATGGGGCAAGCATGACCGCATCGATCGCGGCCGGGTGCTGTCATCCGAAGGCCGCGCCACCAAGAACCCCAACCGCGCCCTGCAACCGCCCGGCACGCATTGGGAATACAACGACGTCCGCGTGAACCGGCTCTCGCTCGCGCTGATGCATGTGTTCCGCAAGTCGCTGCCCGACATCTTCGCCGCCCGCATCATGATGCCGCTGGGTGCCGCCGAGGATTGGCGCTGGGAGGGCTACAGCAATGCCTGGGTGGAAGTGGGCGGCCTGCCGATGCAGGGCGTGCCCGGCGGCACGCATTGGGGCGGCGGTGTGTCGATCCATGCGGAGGACCAGCTGCTGGTCGGCCAGTTGATGGCGGCGAATGGCGTGTGGAAGGGTCGTTCCCTGGTGCCCGCGGGCTGGCTGGAACAGATGGTCACACCCTGCGCGCTGAACCCGGAATACGGGTTCCTGACATGGCTCAACACCGGCCGCGCGAAGTGGCCCGCGGCCAGCGCGCGCGCCTATTGCTTCAGCGGCGCCGGCGGCAACACGACATGGGTCGAACCCGAGGACGGCCTGGTCTGCGTCTTCCGCTGGCTCGACCCGGCCGCGTTGAACGAGGCGATGCGCCTGGTGCGGGAGGCCGTGGCATGAGCTGGGCCGCGGAGAAGACGCACCGCATCCGCTGGGCCGAATGCGACCTGCATGGCCATGTGAACCACGCCGCCTATCTGATCCTGTTCGAGGATATGCGCGTGGCGCATTGGGAGAGCCTGGGCCAGAGCTTCAAGCCCGGCTCCATCGGCCCGGTCGTGGCGCAGCTGAATGTGCGCTACCTCGCACCCTTGGCCTTCGGCGACACGGTGCAGCTGTGCCTGCGCGTGCCCACGCTGCGGCGCACCAGCTTCACCCATGAATATGTGGTGCTGAAGGATGGCGCGCGGGTGTTCGAATGCCAGGCCGTCATCGTCTGCGTGGACAATGCGACGGGCGCGCGCATCCCCATCCCGCCCGAGGCGAGGGCGCTGATGATCGAGCGGGATGGCGCGGTGGCGGAGTGATCAGCCGGGCCGCGCGCCGGGTGTGACCACCACATCCAGGATCGGCCCCGGATAGCGGAACACGCCGTATTGCTCATGCAGCCGCCAGCAGGCCGGGCCGCGCCGGTCCAGCCCGATATCCAGCCCTTCGAAAATGCCCGCGCCCACCAGCGTGGGTGACAGCGGCATCCATTCGCCCGCCATGCCATCGAGGATGATGCGCCCGCGCCCCTGGCGGTTGCCTGTCGCTTCGTAGTCGAGCACGGCTTCATGCGCGCCAACGGGCAGGGCGCAATCGGGCAGGTCGGTCAGGCGCCCGAAGCCATTATAGTGCAGGCGCAGCCGGCCTTGCTCGACATACATCACGATGCCCGCCGTCGGGTCGCCGATCGCCCAGAGCACGCCCTGGTCGCCCGCGCGCTGGGTGAAGCGCACGGCAATGGCGAAGCTGCGATTGGCGATCAGCGGCATGATGTCGCCGCGATGGGTGGTCTGCGCGCCGGGCCAGTAGCGGCGCGGCCGGTCGGAGACGGCGCGCTGGTCGGGCCGCGCATCGCCGAATTTCTGGGTGCGGGTGCGGTTGTCCAGCGGATAGACGAAATACTTCCACGCTGCCTCGTCGAAGGCCGTGACCAGTTCGGCGAGCTTCTCCGGGTGGTCCGCCGCCACATCGCGGCTTTCGGAAAAGTCGCGCGTCAGGTCGTGCAGCGTCCAGTTGTCCATGTCGATCGGCTCGCCGCGCGCCTGGATGGAACGTGCGAGCCAGCCCTGCCGGTAGAAGCCGCGGTTGGACCAGCATTCGTAGTATTGCTCGGCGCGCGGCGAGGGTGCTGCCGCGTCGGTCAGCAGGGGGGCGAAGCTGCGCCCATCCATGTGCTCGGCCGGCTGGCCGTTGATGGTGGAAAGCGGCGCCACGCCGGCCAGGTCCAGCAGCGTGGGCATCACATCCGTCACATGCACGAACTGCTCGCGCACCGCCCCGCCATCGCGGATGCGTGCCGGCCAGGAGACCAGGAAGGACACCCGCCGCCCGCCGCCGCCGGTATAGGTCTTGTAGGTGGGGAAGGGCGTGTTCGAGACCTCGCCCCAGCCGGTGGGGTAGAGCGGGATGGACCGCGCGGAGCCCAGATCATCGGCCAGCGCGCGCTCCTCCGCGTCGGGCAGGCGCGGCAGCCCCATATAGCGCCCGGCATTGTTGTACATGCCCAAAGGCCCGCCACCATCCGTGCCGCCATTGTCGGAGCTGAACAGGATGATGGTGTTCTCGCGCTCGCCGATCTCATCGAGGAAGGCCAGAAGCCGGCCGATATTCTGGTCCACCCGGTCCAGCATGGCGGCATAGACCTCCATGTGGCGGGCCAGCATGGGGCGGTCGGCGGGTTCGGTCGCATCCCAATCCGGCACCCGCGGGTCGGAGGCCGGAAGCTCGGTGCCGGGCGGGATCAGCCCCATGGCGATCTGTCGCGCATGGCGCTCGGCGCGAAGCGCGCCCCAGCCGGCATCATAGCGGCCGCGATACTTTGCGATGTCGGCCGCATGCGCCTGCAAGGGCGCGTGCACGGCGTTGAAGGCCAGGTACAGCAGGAAGGGTTTTTCCGCCGAAGACGCGCGCAGTTCGCGCACGAAGCGCATGCCTTGGTCGGTCCAGGCATCGGTCGTGTAGTAATCGGGCGGATACTGGTCGATGGGGATGACCTGGTTGTCGTCGCGCAGGAAGGCGGGGAAGAAGAAGCTGGTCTCGCCCTCCAGGATGCCGTGGAAACGCTCGAAGCCGCGCTGCACCGGCCAGCTCTGCTTGTTGCCCGAGGGGGTCACATCGATCGCCGGCGTGTTGTGCCATTTGCCGACCATGAAGGTGGCATAGCCCGCAGCCCGCAGCGTCTCGGGCAGGGTTGGCGCCTGCAGCGGGATTTCGCCGGAATAGCCGGGGTAGCCGGCGTGGTTGTTGGCGAGCCAACCCGTGCCCACCGCATGCGCATTGCGCCCGGTCAGCAGGGCTGCGCGCGCCGGCGAGCAGATCGGGTGGCTGGTGTAATGGTTGAAACGCAGGCCTTCGGCTGCCAGCGCTTGCAGATGCGGCGTGTCGATCTCCGAACCGAAGCAGCCCGGGTCGGACCAGCCCATATCGTCCATGTAGAGGATGACGATGTTGGGCGAACCCGCGCGCGCGGCGGGGCGGGGCGCGAAATAGGGTTGCGATTCATCGCGCCTGCGGCCGATGCGGCCTGCGAAGCCATCCGGTTGCATGGCCTTCCTCCCGTTGTTGGGAGGAAGGGTAGGGCGCGGCGGCGCCGGCTGTCACGCGCTCAGCGTTGGCGGCCGCCCATGCGCATGGCCAGGCAAAGCTGTTGGTCGATGCACTCCACCCGCTTGTAGGCGCGCGCCGGCAAGGGGATGGACTGCGTTTTTGCCGCATTGATCAGGGCATCGCGCAGGTCATCGCCGACACATTGATGCCGCTCGCTCGCAAGCCCACCATCCGGCTGCAATTCGATGTTGAATGCCCATTGATCCGCGCCGTGCTTTTCCGAGCGCATCTCCTTGACAGTGCCGCGCGGCAGGGCGCGTCCGCGCGCTTTCCAATGGGTCAGGACCGCCTTGGCGACCTCGGCTTGGTCAAACAGGATGAATCGAATCTCGGCTGTCATGCTGTCAGTTGACGGTGACACAGGTTAACGGCCGGTAAACGATGCGGGCCAACTTCGCGATGCGGCGATGATCAGGCCCATCACGATTTGGCGTGCGTGGCGCTCGGCCCGAAGCCGGCCCCAGCGGGCATCATGGCGGCCGCGAGGCTTGGTGATATCGGCCGCATGCGCCTGCAAGGGCGCCTGCATGCGACGCCGCGCCGCACCGGCCAGCCGCGCTTGTTGCCCGAGGGCGTGACATCCATCGCCGAGCCGAAGCAGCCAGGGTCGGACCAGCCCATATCGTCCATGGCGAGGATAACGATGTTGGGAGAACCCCCGCGGGGCGAGGCGGGCGCGAAATCGGGCTGCGAGCATCGCGCCTGCGGCCGATGCGGCCCGCGAAGCCATGCGGTTGCATGGCGTTTCTCCCCGTTGTCGGGGCAAGGGTGGGGCTGCGGGCGGCGCGCTGGTGTCGCGGCTCAGCGCGTCTTGCTGCCCAGGCGCATGGCGATGCAGAGCAGGCCGTCAATGCGCTCCACCCGTTTGGCGGCACGGGCGGGCAGCGGGATCGACAGCGCGCGCGCGTTCTGCACCAGTGCATCGCGCAGCTCATCGCCGCCGCATTCCAGCGTCTCGGCCGCGAAGGAACCATCCGGGCGCAGTTCTATCTGGAAAGCGCAGCCCAGCATGCCGCGATCCTCGCTGCGGGTGGTGGCTATGGTGCCGCGCGGCAGGCTGCGGCCACGCGCCCTCCATTGTGCGAAGACGGCCTTGGTGACCTCAATGTCCTCGAATAGGATATAGCGAATCTCATGGGGCATTGATGAGACTGCGACGATCGCCACCCGAATGATAGCGACCGCGCGCGTTATTCTCGTGGCATTCCGATGATGATGGCCGCACCCAGCAGGCACAGCGCCGCACCGGCCAGGTCCCAGCGGTCCGGCCGGAAGCCTTCGACGGCCCAAAGCCAGGCCAGGCTCGCGGCGATATAGACACCGCCATAGGCTGCGAAGGCGCGCCCGGCATGCTCCGCCGGTGCCAGCGCCAGCAGCATCGCGAAGCCGGCCAGCGCCGCGGCACCCGGGATCAGCCACAGCGCCGATGCACCGCCGCGCCACCACGCCCAGACCGCGAAGCAGCCGGCGATTTCCAGCAAGGCCGCCGCGGGGAAGATCAACATCGTCATGCGCATCAACTATCTGCGAAACACGGCGCGGTGTCATGCGCGCTCCGCGGCTTGCGCATAGGGTGAGCCATCGGCGGCGGGGCATGTGATGGTGGCGTGGGACGCGTTGTTGCTGGGCGCGCGCAGCATGCGCGAACTGGCCGAGATGCTCGACAGTTTCGAGGTCGCGCATAACTGGCTCGCGATCCAGCCCGAACCCACCTGCGCCGAATTCGCAGCCGTGCTGGCGGAGGTGCTGAAAGCCCCCGCAGTGGTGATCCGCGCCGCCGATGGCCTGCTGGCCGCCTTCGACAGCGCAGTGCCGCGGCCCGGGGCGCTGGCCGTGCTGGCCGATTGGACCATGGTGCTGGAGGTGGAGCGCGGCCGGCCCCAGGCCGAGACCATCGCGGCCATCGGCGAACGCTATCTCTGGCACTGCCTGGATGGCACCGCCGCCGACCCCGATGCCGCGCTGCTGCTGCGCATGCTGCGCCGCCTGGCCGACCCCATGGCCGAGGCCTTCCCGAACCTGACGCGCTTCGCCGAAGCGGTCTGCGATGTGGCCGAGGAGACCCAGCGCAGCATGCGCCGCAGCCTGCACGCCCCAGCGCTGGAGATGGTGCGCCGCGCCGCGCCGCCCTTGCTGGATGCGCGCCGGCGCGCCCAATCGCTGGCGGCCGTGCTGGCCACGCGGCAGGCCTCGTTGCGCCGGCGCGCGCTGGGCCTGGCGGTGGCCTGACATCTTTCCTTCATCAATGTGTCATTCGCGCGTCACGCGCTGCGCGTAGACGGGCGCCGCACAAGGCGGGCGGGATGATGCTGATACTGGAAGGGCTTTCGCGCCAATACGGATCGGTGCGCGCGGTGGATGGCGTCAGCCTCTCCGTTCCCTCGGGGCAGATGGTGGGCGTCATCGGGCGCTCGGGCGCGGGCAAATCCACCCTGCTGCGGCTGATCAACCGCATGGCCGAACCCTCCGCCGGGCGCGTCATCTTCGATGGGCACGACGTGTCCGGCCTGCGCGGCCAGGGCTTGCGCGACTGGCGCATGGGCTGCGCGATGATCTTCCAGCAGTTCAACCTGGTGCAGCGGCTGGATGTGCTGACCAATGTGCTGATCGGCCGGCTGAACCACCGCCGCGGCGTGATGGCGCGGCTGGGTTCGCTCTTCGCGCGCTTCAGCGCCGAGGAACGCGCCATGGCGCTGGCCGCGCTGGAACGCTTCGACCTTCTGTCCACCGCGCTGCAACGCGCCGATACCCTCTCGGGCGGGCAGCAGCAGCGGGTCGCGATCTGCCGCGCTTTGCTGCAACAGCCGAAACTGCTGCTGGCCGATGAACCGATCGCCAGCCTGGACCCGCGCAACGCGCGCACCGTGATGGATGCACTCGCCCAGGTGAACCGCGAGGGCATCACCGTGCTGGTCAACCTGCACCACCTGGACACCGCACGCGAATACTGCACCCGCATCGTCGCCATGCAGCAGGGCCGCGTGGTGTTCGACGGCCTGCCCGCCGAACTCGATGCCCGCCGCGTGCAGGACATCTACGGCATCACCGAAGACGAATTCACCGCCGAAGCGGAAGCGGCCTTCGGGCCGCAACGCCTGGCCTTCGCCTGACACCCCCACCCAAGGAGAGACGCATGATCACCCGCCGCACCATCGGCCTGGGCGCAATGGCCGCCCTGCCGGGCATGGCCTTCGCGCAACCCGCCGCGCGTGACCTGGCCCCGGGCGCACCCGCGGGCTTCCGCGCCCGCCGCACACTCGACGCCGACGTGACCATGCCGGCCGCTGGCCGCCGCCCCTGGGCCGCGCAAGTGCCGCAAATCCGCGTGGGCCTGCTGGGCGGCGAGAACGAGGCCGACCGCATGGGCCGCTTCGGCGCCTACCAGGCGCTGATCCAGCAGACCTTCGACGTGCCGGTGCGGCTCTTCGCCGCTTCGGACTATGCGGGCGTGCTGCAGGCCTTCTCAGCCCGCCAGGTTGAATTCGCCTCCATGGGCCCCTCGGTCTATGCCGGCACCTGGATCGATACCAATGGCGGCGTGGAGCCGCTGATGGTGGCCGAGGAACGCGACGGCTCCATCTCCTACATCGCCGTGATGGTGGCGCGCGCCGATAGCGGCATCACCAATCTGGAACAGATGCGCGGCCGCAGCCTGGCCTGGGCCGATGCCAACTCCACCTCCGGCTACCTGGTCCCGCGCTTCGCGCTGCGCCGCCAAGGCATCGGCGTGGAAAGCGGCCAGTACTTCTCCCGCACCGGCTTCGGCGGCGGCCATGAACA
>JAIXVH010000345.1 GCA_027483125.1 Acetobacteraceae bacterium
CTTCGCGAGAATGGCGCCGGGACTCGGCAGGCCTTCCGCCAGCGCCTGGGTCTCGGCCTCCCACAGCCGCGAACGCACCAGCGCCCGCGCACATTGGAAATAGATCTCGCCCACGCGGATCACGATGACGCTGCGCGGCGCGCGGCCTTCCACCGCGAAGCTCTCGCACAGCGACGCATCGGCGGTGATGAAAGCCGTGCCGTTGATGCGCAGCGCATTGCCGCTGCCGGGCACCAGCAGCATCAGCGCAACCCGCGGGTCGCGGACAATGTTGCGCAGGCTGTCGATGCGGTCATTGCCGCGGCGGTCGGGCATCAGCAGCGTCTGCGCATCCTGGATGCGCAGCAGGCCATGCGCATCGCCGCGCGGCGAGCAGTCGAGCCCCTCGGGCCCCACGGTTGCCAGCGCGCAGAAGGGGGCAGCTTCGATGATGCGGCGATAATCATCGGTGATGTGCTGCGTCACCTTGCGCGTGCTGGCGGCGTTGGGCGTTCCGTAGAGCGCGGCCAGTTCCGCCTCGGATGCGATGGGCGTCATGCCATGCCTTTCAGCGCGAAGCGTTCGGCGATCAGGAAGGGCGCGCCAGGTGCCGCCTGGGTGAAGAGGCAGAGCTGCGTGACCAGGCGTGGCGTGGCGGCGACCGCTTCGAAATGCGCGATGGCGCGCGGCATGATGGCAGCGCGTTCCGCGTCATTCAGCCGGTGCGTCAGCGTGACGTGGAATTGCCAATCCTCGAACACATAAGGGTAGCCCCAGGCTTGCAGATGCGCCTCCTGCCGGGCTGAGAGCTTCGCGCGGCGGCGGCGTTCGAGCTCGGCCTCGCTGGGTGCGGCGCGATATGCGTCAAGCTCGGCCACACAGGCATCGGCCAGCGCGTGCAAGGCAGGGCAGGGCGCGGTTTCGCGCAGCGCCAGGAATCCCTTCAGGTCCCGCACAGCGAGCGGCGGCAGCGCGAAGGCCGGCATGCGCGCGGCCAGGCTCGCCACCGCATCGCGCAGCGCGAACCAGGATTGCGCGAGATGAAACGGCGGCTTGAGCGTGGCATGCAGGCCATAGCCGCGCGGGTCGGCGGTGATCTCCGCAAGGCCCTCGGGCTGCACGCAGGCCGCACCCGTCTCGGCATCGCGCCCGAGCCAGGTCGAGCCCAGCGCATGCAGCGGATCGGCCGCCTCCGGCGCCCAATAGACCGCAGCGCGCATCACGCGACGCGCTGGCCCGCACGCCATACCCGACGCACGAAGGGCAGCCCTACGCCGTGGCGCAGCTGCACCACATCGGCGCGCAGACCCGGCATCAGCCGGCCGCGATCGGCGAGGTTGCACATGCGCGCAGGGTTGGCGGTGATGGTGGCGATGGCAGCCGGCAGGCCCATGGCATCGGCGCAGGCATAGGCGGCTTCGATCATCGCCGCCGGCACGTAATCCGACGCAATGGTGTCCAGCGCGCCGCCGCGCGCGATATCCATCGCCGCGACATTCCCCGAATGGCTGCCGCCGCGCACGATATTGGGCGCGCCCGCGATGACGGCGACATTCATGCGCCGCGCGGCGAGAGCGGCTTCCATCGTGACCGGAAACTCGCTGATGCGGATGCCCAGTTCGGCATGCAGCGCGATCTGCGCCTCGCTCTCATCATCATGGCTGGCCACCGGCAGGCCGCGCGGCGCGACCCGATCCAGCACATATTGCCGCTGTGGCGCCAGCAGCCGGTCGCGCTTTTCCTGCAATTCGCGGATGCGCGCATCGAGCCGCGCCTCGGTCCAGTTGGTCTGGCGCAGGCGCATCTTCTTGTAGCGCTCAAGGTCGCGATACTGGCCGATGCCCGGCGAGTGATCCATCACGCTGACCATCGCGACCAGCGGATGATCGGCGGCGCTGTCCAACAGGCGCGGCATGTCCTGGGCCGGCAATTCGCAGCGCAGATGCAGCAGGTGCTCGGATTTCAGCAGGCCGGTGGCGGTCAGCTCCGTCAGGTCGCGCATGCCGTCCAGGAAGGTCTGGTCGCGCTCCTGGTCGAAGCCGAGATCGCCCAGGCACAGCGCATCCAGCACCGTCGTCACGCCCGCCGCAGCGCATTGCGCATCATGCGCCAGGAAGGCGCTTCGGCTCGGCCAGCGCGCATTGACGCGCGGCATGACCTGCCGTTCGAGATTGTCGGTGTGGACATCCACCACGCCGGGGATCAGGTCGTCGCCGTCCAGATCCTCGGCGCCCGGCGCGTGGCTGCGGCCTGGCTGCACATCGGCGATCGCGCCATCGCGCATCACCAGCGTGCCGATGAAGCACTGGTCCGGCAGGATGATCTGCGCATTGGTCAGGATGCGTTCGGCGTTCATGCGGCCTCGCGGACGGGAAGGACGTTGAAAAGCCGGTCGGCCACACGGTCGCGCACCGGCTGGTCGTGAAAGATGCCCAGGATGGCGCAACCGGCGGCCTTGGCCTCCTGGATCAGCGCAATCACCACTTCGGCATTGGCGTTATCCAGGCTCGCGGTCGGTTCGTCCAGCAGCAGCACAGGGTGGCGCGTGGCGAAGCCGCGCGCGAGATTCACGCGCTGCTGCTCGCCGCCCGAGAAGGTCGCAGGCGGCAGGCCATGCAGTGCATCGGGCATGTTGAGACGGCGCAGCAATGCGCCCGCGCGTGCCAGCGCCGCGTCGCGCGGCATGCCCTGCTCGATCATCGGCTCGGCCACGATCTGGATGGTCGGCACACGCGGAATCACGCGCAGGAATTGCGACACATAGCCCAGCGTCTCGCGCCGGATCTCGCGCATGGCGCGCGCATCGGCAGCCGCGATGTCGACCATCTCGCCGCGATGGCGCAGCCAGACATGGCCGCCGCCCACGCCGTAATTGCCCCAGATGCAACGCATCAGCGTGGACTTGCCCGCACCCGACGGACCGGCCAGCGCTACACATTCGCCCGCGCGCAGTTCCAGCGCGACATCGCGCAGCACGGGAATGCGCGCGGCACTCTGCAGATGCAGCGTGAAATCCTTGGCCAGTCCCTCGGTGCGCAACACGATCATGCCGCGAGCACCGAGGCGACCAGAAGCTGCGTGTATTCATGCTGCGGATCATCCAGCACGCGATCGGTCAGCCCCGCCTCCACGACGCGTCCATGGCGCATGACGACGATACGATGCGCCAGCAGTCGCGCGGCCGCGATGTCATGCGTGACCAGCAGCACCGCGAGCCCGAGATCCGCAACCAGGCCGCGGATCAGGTCCAGCAGCTTGGCCTGCACCGAGACATCGAGCCCGCCGGTCGGCTCATCCATGAAGACCAGGCGCGGGCGGGTGATCAGCGTGCGCGCGATCTGCAAACGCTGCTGCATGCCCCCCGAGAAATGCCGCGGGCTGTCATCCATGCGCGCCGGGTCGATCTCTACGCGCGAAAGCCAATGCGCGGCTTCCTCGCGGATCGCGCCGAAATGCCGTGCACCGGCGGCCATCAGCCGTTCGCCCACATTACCGCCGGCAGAGACATCCATCCGCAGCGCATCGCGCGCATTCTGGTGCACGAAGCCCCACTCACTGCGCATCAGCCGGCGCTTGGCGGCATCCGACAATGTGAGCACGTCATGCGCCACGCCATCGGCCGCGTGGTAACGCACCTCGCCCCTTGCCTGCTGCATGCCGGCGAGCACGCGCAGCAGGGATGTCTTGCCCGAGCCGCTTTCGCCGACGATCGCGACCACCTCACCCGGCCAGAGCTCGAGCGCTACATCATCGAGCGCGACA
>JAIXVH010000157.1 GCA_027483125.1 Acetobacteraceae bacterium
CATGCGGCAATTCCAGGCCACGCGCGTGCGTGGCACGCTGCTCAATATCGGTGAGTAACGATGCGCGTCATCTTCATGGGCAGCCCCGAATTTTCCGTCCCCGCCCTGCGCGCGCTGGCCGCCGCGCATGAGGTGGTGGCGGTCTATGCCCAGCCGCCCAAGCCCGCCGGGCGCGGCCAGCGGGAAACGCCTTGCCCCGTGCATCGCGCCGCGCTCGAACTGGGGCTGGCTGTCCGCACGCCCGCGCGCGTCAAGCGCGACACGGCCGAACACGCAGCCTTCGCCGCGCTGAATGCCGATGTTGCGGTGGTCGCGGCCTATGGGCTGATCCTGCCGCCGGCCATGCTGGAAGCGCCGCGCCTGGGCTGCCTGAACATCCATGCCTCGCTGCTGCCGCGCTGGCGCGGCGCCGCGCCCATTCATGCCGCGGTGCTGCATGGCGATGCGCAATCGGGCATCACCATCATGCGCATGGAGGAAGGGCTGGACACCGGCCCCATGCTGCTGCGCGAAGCGGTCGACCTGCACCCGCGCATCACCACGCCCGAACTGCATGATGCACTCAGCGAGATCGGCGCGCGCCTCATCCTGCGCGCGCTGGTCGAACAGCCCGCGCCCGTGCCGCAGCCCGAGGCCGGCGTCACCTATGCGCCCAAGCTTGCCAAGGCCGATGGCGCGCTGGATTGGCGGGAGCCCGCCATCGCGCTGGAGCGCCGCGTGCGTGCGATGACGCCCTGGCCCGGCGCCTATTTCACGGCCGGCGAGGAACAGATCCGCCTGCATGAGGCGCGCGCGGAAGCGGGGCAGGGCGCCCCCGGAACCTTGCTCGCCCCCGACCTGGTCGCCTGCGGCGAGGGCGCGCTGCGCCTGTTGCGCCTGCAGCGCCCCGGCCGCGCCGCCATGCCGGCCGACGCCTTGCTGCGCGGCTTCCACCTGCCCGCGCTGCTGTAGATGCCGCGCTTCGCCCTGCTGGTCGAATATGATGGCGGTGCCTTCCATGGCTGGCAGCGGCAGCCCGGCATGATCTCGGTGCAGGAAGCCCTGGAAACCGCGGCCGCGCGGCTGAATGACGGCGCCGTGCCCACCGCCATTGCCGCCGGCCGCACCGATGCCGGCGTGCATGCGATCGGCCAGGTCGCGCAGCTTGAGATCGCGCGCGAGATCACGCCCGACCGGCTGCGGCTGGCGCTGAACTACCACCTGCAACCGGCGCGCTGCGTGGTGCGCGCCGCCGCCATGGCGCCCGAGGGTTGGTCGGCGCGCTTTTCCGCCATTCGCCGCGCCTATCGCTATCGCATTCTCAACCGCCCCTCGCGCCCGGCGCTGCTGGCGGGCCAGGCCTGGCACATCCCGCATGCGCTGGATGTCGCGGCCATGCATGAGGCAGCGCAGGCGCTGCTGGGCAGGCATGATTTTTCCGCGTTTCGCGCCGCCTCATGCCAGGCGAAATCGGCATTGCGCACGCTGGAACGGCTGGACGTGTCGCGCGATGGCGAAGAGCTGCTGATCGATGTCGAGGCACGCTCCTTCCTGCATCACCAGGTGCGCAACCTGGTCGGCACGCTGGCGCCGGTGGGCCTGGGCCGTCGTCCGCTGGGCTGGCCGCGCGCCGTGCTCGACAGCCGCGACCGCCGCCTGGCCGGGGAGACGGCGCCGGCCGACGGGCTGTGCTTCATGCGCGTGGATTATCCGCCGGATGCCGGGTTGCTTTGGGTTTGAGCCGCCATACACTCTCGTCATCGAAACGGCTTGAAGGATTAGGCCATGAATCGCCGCCTTGCTTTGCTCGCCCCGGTCGCGCTGCTGTTCACGGCGGCCTGTCAGCCGCAGCCGCAGGTGGTGGTGGTGCAGCAGCGCCCCGCCGCGGCGGCCTGCGACACCAGCTTCCGCGTCAGCAATGCATCCTCGCGCACGGTGGCACAGCTGTACTTCAGCCATTCCAACCTCTCGGGCTGGGGCAATGACCAGCTGGGCGCCAGCGTGCTGCCCCCCGGCCGCTTCGTGAACTACCGCGCCGCCAACACCGGCAATTATGATTTCCGCGTGGTCTGGGCGGATGGCCGCACGGCCGAGCTGCGGCGGGTCAATGTCTGCGTGGCCAACGAAATCCGCGTGACGGATGGCGGGCTGCGGGCGCTGTGACACGGCGCGCGTCGGGGCTATCCTGAACCCATGGCCAAGCCCCGAGTCGCGCTGTTCGTCACCTGCCTGGTGGATATCCATCGCCCATCCGTGGGCTTCGCGGCGATCCAGCTGCTGGAGGATGCCGGCTGCACGGTCGAAGTGCCGCTGGCCCAGACCTGTTGCGGCCAGCCCGCCTATAACAGCGGCGACCGCCGCACCGCGCAGGAGATCGCGCGCCAGGTGATCGACGCCTTTGGCGGCTTCGACCATGTGGTCGCACCCTCCGGCTCATGTGCCGCGATGATCAGCCACCACTACCCCGCGCTTTTCGCGGATAGTGATCCGCATTGGCATGCGCGCGCGGTCGAACTGGCCGCTCGCACCCATGAATTGACCGCCTTCCTGCATGATGTGCTGGGCACTGCCCGCATCGCGGCCCGGTTGGATGGCGTGGCCGCCTATCACGACAGCTGCTCTGGCCTGCGTGAACTGGGTGTGCGGGTACAACCGCGCGCACTGCTCTCGCGCGTTGATGGCCTCTCGGTGAAGGACCTGGCCGAGCCCGAGCAATGCTGCGGCTTTGGCGGCACCTTCTGCGTGAAATACCCCGAGATCTCCACCCGCATGGTCAGCGACAAGGCGCGTGACATCACGGCCACCGGCGCTGATATCCTGCTCGCCGGGGATATGGGCTGCCTGCTGAACATGGCCGGCCGCCTGCATCGCGAAGGCAGCCGCATCCGCGCCTTCCATGTGGCCGAGGCCTTGGCCGGCACCG
This sequence comes from Acetobacteraceae bacterium, assembly GCA_027483125.1. Lineage (GTDB taxonomy): Bacteria > Pseudomonadota > Alphaproteobacteria > Acetobacterales > Acetobacteraceae > Rhodovarius. The sequence goes on from JAIXVH010000157.1 coordinate 2,903, forward strand.
CCGCGACAACGCCAGCCATTGGCGAGGCCGGATCATGAGCGTTGCTTGGCAAACGGGAATATTGGTAAAAGCGTAACGGTTCTAAAATTTTAGCATCGAGGGAGCCGCCTTGATCTCCGCCCGCCGCGGCTCTCCTGCTGAGGTCTTCGTGCTGGCCCGGAACCCGCATGTGGTGTCCGCGGCGAGTGCTGCTGCGCGTCATGTCTCAGGCCTGGAACCTCGGCTCTTCGCCAATCCACGAGAGGCCTTGGCGGCCCTGTCCCGCCCCGGGCTGCCACCCTTGCGCATCATGCTGGAACCTGCCGCGGCGGGCGCATCCTGGGCTGAATTGCTGGCGACATTGGATGACCCCGGCCTGACGGCCGCCGTGCTGTTCGTCGCCGCCAGCGCGGACCAGGCCCCGGAAGGCATCGCCGCCTTGTCGCCCGAGACCGGGGAACTGGTCGCGGCCCTGGGTGCTGGCATGCGCGATCGCCCGCAACTGCCGCCGCGAAGCGCCGCCGCCCTGGCCGCTGGCCTGGACCGTGGTGCCCTGATGCTGCGCTACCAGCCCGTGGTCCGCATCCGCGATCGCAAGCTGGTCATGCTTGAGGCGTTGTCACGCTGGCGCGGCACGCCGGTCGCGCATGGGCCTGACAGTTTCATTCCCGCCCTCGAGCGTGCCGGTCTCGGCCGGCCCCTGGCGGTCGCCGTGGTGACTCGTGCGGCGCAGGATATCGGGGCGCTGTACGCCACGCTGCCGGTCGGCGTCTCGGCGAATATCCCCCTGGATCAGATGCTGCTGCCGGACCTGCCAAGCTGGCTCGCGCGGGCGCTGCGGACCGGCGCCCTGCCGCCGCGCGCGCTGTCCCTCGAATTGACCGAGACGGCGCCGGTGCGTGATCGCAGTACCTTGGCCCGCGCCTTGGCCCGCATGGCGGCGACGGGCCATGGCGTGTGGCTGGATGACCTGAAGCCCGGCGATGGCCGCATGGCCCTGCTGGACCTGCCCTTCGCAGGCGTGAAGCTCGACAAATCCGTGGTCGGCGAGGCGCCTGACAGCGCGGCCGCGCGGCGCTTCATTTTCCAGGTGGTGGCCCGCGCCGAGCGGCATGGGCGCATCGTCACGGCCGAGGGTGTCGCAAGCAGCGCCATCTGGCGGCAGATGGCGCAGCTGGGCGTGCATCGCGCGCAGGGTTTCTGGGTCGGGCGGCCTTTGCCCTGGCGGGCGCTGCGGTCCTGGGCGAGGAGCTGGGCGGCGGCTCCACGGCTGTAGCGCGCCTCCCTCCCCACCGCGCGCGCGATGCGATAGACACCGCGCGAACCCCCTCTTTCAGGACGCTCCACCATGCCCGCCTACCAGTATGTCTATGTCATGAAGGACCTCACGAAATCCTTCCCCGGCGGACGTGAGGTGTTCAAGGGCATTACCCTCTCCTTCCTGCCGGACGCCAAGATCGGCGTGCTGGGACCCAACGGTGCCGGCAAGTCCACGCTGCTGAAGATCATGGCCGGCATGGACAAGGAGTATGGCGGCGAGGCCTGGGCCGCCGAGGGCGTGCGCGTGGGCTACCTGCCGCAGGAGCCGCATCTGAACCCCGACCTCACGGTGGGCGAGAATGTCGAGGAGGCCTTTGCCTCGCTCAAGGCCGATCTGCGCCGCTTCAACGAAATCTCCGAAGCCTTCGCCAATGAGATGAGCGAGGAGGAGATGAACACCCTGCTCGGCGAGCAGGCCGAATTGCAGGAACGCATCGACGCCGCCAATGGCTGGGAGCTGGAGCGCACGGTGGAAATCGCGCTCGACGCGCTGCGCTGCCCGCCGCCTGAACTGCCGGTGACCAACCTCTCGGGCGGTGAGCGCCGGCGCGTGGCGCTGTGCAAGCTGCTGCTGGAAAAGCCCGACATCCTGCTGCTGGACGAACCCACCAACCACCTGGATGCCGAGAGCGTCTCCTGGCTGGAAACCACCTTGCGCGACTACCAGGGCGCGGTGCTGGTGGTTACCCATGACCGCTACTTCCTGGACAATGTGACCAACTGGATTCTGGAGGTCGATCGCGGCCGCGGCTTCCCCTACCAGGGCAACTACTCGGCCTATCTGGACCAGAAGCGCAAGCGCCTGGCGCAGGAGGAGCGCGAGGAGAGCGCCCGCCAGAAGCAGCTGGCCGCCGAGCAGGAATGGATGGGCCGCAGCCCCGCCGCCCGCCAGGCCAAGTCCAAGGCGCGCATCACCGCCTATGAGGAGTTGGTCCGCCGTTCCGAGGAAAAGGCGCCCGACCCGACCGAGATCGTCATTCCGCCCGCGCCCCGCCTGGGCAACACCGTCATCGTGGCCGAGAAGCTGCGCAAGGCCTTCGGCAACCGCCTGCTGATCGACGATCTGGACTTCAAGCTGCCGCCGGGCGGCATTGTCGGCATCATCGGGCCGAACGGCGCGGGCAAGACGACGCTGTTCAAGATGATCACCGGCGTCGAGCAGCCCGATTCCGGCAAGCTGATCGTGGGTGAGAGCGTGAAGCTCGGTTACGTGGACCAGTCGCGCGACAGCCTCGATGACGCCAAGACCGTCTGGCAGGAAATCTCGGACGGGATGGACACCATCACGGTCGGCAAGCGCACCGTGCCCTCGCGCGCCTATGTGGCGGCCTTCAACTTCAAGGGTGCGGACCAGCAGAAGCGCGTGGGCGTGCTCTCGGGCGGTGAGCGCAACCGCGTGCATCTGGCGAAGATGCTCAAGCGCGAACACAACGTCCTGCTGCTGGACGAACCAACCAACGACCTGGACGTGGACACGCTGCGCGCGCTGGAAGAATCGCTGATGGATTTCGCCGGCTGCGCGGTGATCATCAGCCACGACCGCTGGTTCCTGGACCGCCTGGCCACGCATATCCTGGCCTTCGAGGGTGACAGCCATGTCGAGTGGTTCGAGGGCAACTTCCAGGCCTATGAGGCCGACAAGAAGCGCCGCCTGGGTGCGGCGGCCGACCAGCCGCACCGCATCAAGTATCGGCCGCTGACGCGCTGAACCAGGCCAGATTCACATGCGTTCACGCGGCCTGTTCAGCGCCCATATCCCGCGGGCATCCTCGCGCTTCCGGCCCTGGCTGGTTGAAAGCGATCTGGCCTGATGGAGTTCCGCGTCGGGCCTGAGGAAATCGGCATCGCCTGCCGCTACAAGGCCGGCCCCGCCATCAAGAGCACGGATGAAGGCGGCCATGCGGATGCCATCCTGCCGGGTGGCGAGCCGCTGGGTTATTACGCGCGCACCAAGCGGGACCGCAGGCTGGCCATCATCGCGCCGGGCATGGTGCGCGACCTGGCGGCGCTGACGCGCGACAGGCCCGAATATGTGAACGCGGACGAAGCCCGCGCGCGGCGCTGCCCCACCACCTTCTGCATCGTGCCGGTGGGCGCCGAAGCGGCCGCGGCGTTCCGCGAGGCCTGGGTCCGGATTGCCGCGCGCCCGCCCTTGTTCCTGGCGATCGGCGGCAATTGCGCGCAGGTGATTTCGGGCGCGCTGATCGAGGTGGGCGCCATGCCCGCCGGTTGGCCCAGGCCCGGCAGCCCGGATGGGTTGTTTCGCGCCTTGCATCGCGCGCGGCCCGATGCGCGCATCGCCACCGGCTTCGCCAGCTGGACCGGCGCGCATTGGGAACTGTCGTGACGCGCCCGCTGTTCCGCGCGCCGCGCACCATCACCACGCAGCGGCTATCCCTGCTGCCGCCCAGCCCCGAACAGCTGCCGGAGTTGATCCGCCTGAAGGGCGATGAACGTGTCTTCGGCTGGATGTTGCATGGCGTGCGCAGCGCCCAGCGCGTGCGCGAGGAACTCGAGGATGACACGGATTTCTGGCAGGTGCGCGGCTATGGCACCTGGTCTGTTTTCCTGCGCGAGAGCGGGGAATTCCTGGGCATCGCCGGCCTGATGGAACGCCCCGATGGCCGCGGTGTGGCACTGCGCTACGCGCTCTGGCCCGAATGCCGGGGCCATGGTTATGCGCGGGAGGCCGCGCGCGCGGCGCTGGATTTCGGCCATGCCGCGGGCGTTGCACGCATCATCGGCATCGCCCGCGCGGAGAACACGGCCTCACGCGCCGTGCTGACCGATATCGGCATGCGCGAGGCGGAGCACTACACCTATCAGGGGCACCCGATGGTGCTGCACGAAAGCCTGCGGTGATTCACCGCACTGCTTCGAAACGGAACCCCGCCGGGTATTCAGGCCAGTTGGCGCTTTGCACGCCATGGCGCGCGCTGCCCTGCCAGCTTGGCTGCGCCCCCGTGCTCACGACGCGCACCTGCCCGCCGCTGGGCGGCAGCACGCCGGCATGCCGCGCGGCGCGGCAGATCAGGCTGTCCGAGGTATAGGGGCCACTGCCCCAGACGCCGCCGGTCCGCGCCATCGCCTCGGCGCTGCAGGTGCAGTTCAGGTGGTCGCCCGCCCGCGCATAGGCGATCAGCGTGGCCGGGCAGGCCTGCACGCCGCGATCGACCACGAAGCGGAAGGTCTCCCGCACCTCTTCGACAGTCTCGGAGGTGACGCCATTTCGGGTGCTGCCACGCAGGCGCTGGATGAAGCCCTGCTCCCGGACAGTGACAACACCGCCTTGCCGGCCGATCACGCCGGCATGCAGTGCGGCGCGGCAGGTGTTGCTGTCATTCGAATAGGCATCCGTGCCGCCCACGATGTCGTCACTGGTGCCTCTGCCGGCCACGGCGCGCGCGCTGCACATGCAGCGATGCAACTCGCCTCGGCTGCCGTCCGAGGCCATGGAGCGCGAGCATTCCTGCACGCCACCGGGCCGCCGTGGCTCGGCCACGACAGGCTCGCCCACGAACTGGAAGGCCGGCGACCGGCCGGCGAATTCCTGCGATGCCACACCATGGCGCGTGCGGCTGGGAAAGCCTTGAGCAGGCACCAGCAGTTCGACGGCGACAACGCCGCCCTGCGGGCGGATCATCCCGGAATGCCGTGCGGCGACGCAGATGTTGCTGTCGATCGTGTAGGCGCCGTCGCCCCAGATGGGGCCGGTCGCACCTGCCGCGCAGCTGCAACGCAACGCCGGCCCATCCGGCAGGTTCGCCGCCGTGGTTGGGCAGGCGGACTGCGCCGCAGCGATCCAGGGTGCTCCCAGCAGCAAGGCCAGCAGTGCAAGCAATGGCATGGCGGTCTCCCCCGGGCGCATCGTTCCGGCTTTCGCAATCTGCGTGGCGCCGGCCGATCTTCGCTTCACGAAGCAGTGAGTTTTGCGCGTCGCTACGGGGCCAGCAAGGCGCGGGCATCATCCCACAGCCTTGTGGTCAGAGCGCCGGCGGGTTCAGCCACGGACATGCCCACACCCTGCCCGGCCCAGAGCTGCATGGCGCTGGCATCGCCCGCCCGCCCCGCCGCCTCGCGCAGCGGCGCGGTCATCGCGCGTTGCAAGGGATACGGCGCTGCCGGAAGCTGCGCGAAGCTGTCGGTCACGCGGTTGCGGATGCCGCGCGCCAGGCGCCCGGAGAAGCCGCGTGTCTGCACCGTGTCCTCGGCGCGCGCGGTGGCCAGGGCTGCGGCCCAGGCGTGGTGCGTCCCGGCCTCCGGGCTGCGCAGATAGGCGGTGCCGAGCTGCACGGCCGAGGCACCCAGCATCAGCGCCGCCGCCACGCCCCGCCCATCCATGATGCCGCCCGATGCGATGACGGGCACGCGCAGCGCATCGGCGAAGCGCGGGATCTGCACGAAGAGGCTGGCCTGCTGCGCTTCGGCCGCATCCGGGTCGAAGCTGCCGCGATGGCCGCCGGCTTCCACGCCTTGCGCGATCACTGCATCCGCGCCGGCGGCTTCTGCGGCACGGGCTTCCTCCAGCGTGGTGGCGTTGCAGATCCACAGGATGCCGCGCGCCTTCAGCGCCGCCACCATGTCGGCCGGGAACAGGCCCATGATGGTCGAGACCACAGGCGGCGCGGCGGCCAGCAATGCATCGCATTGCGCGGCGAAATCCTGGGTGAAAGGGCCGTCCAGCGCGGCGGGCGGGGCGGCGCCCAGGGCCGTGATGCGCGCGCGCACCGCCGCTTCCGCCGCCGCGTCGCGCGCCGGTTCGGGGTCCGGCGCCCAGAGGTTCATCTGGAAGGCGCCATTGCCCAAGGCGCGCGCCTGCGCCGCCCAGTCGCGGATCGCGCTGCCATCCATCAGCAATGCGCCGCAGGCACCGAGGCCCCCCGCAGCGCCCACCGCGGCTGCCAGGGCGGGCGGCGATGCGCCGGCCATCGGCGCCTGCAAAATGGGAAGGCGGATGCCGAACTGCGTGCAGAAGGCCTGCGCGCGGGCCAGAGCGGGGCGGGTCATGGCCGCAGGTTCCGCCGCAACCGGGATCGTCGCAAGCCTGTAACCATTTCGCGCCGCGCCACGAAGCCCTGGTGCAACCGAGGATAGCCATGTGATGCTGGCGTCTGCCTTTGACGGAATGGACATGGCGGCCGAACAGCCGGCGACGGATGCGCGCGATGCCCGCTGGGCCGCCTGGATGGTCGCGGTGCAAGCCGGCGACAATCAGGCCTATGACCGCCTGTTGCGCGACTGCCTGCCGCAGATCCGCGCCGTGGTGCGCGCCCGTGTGCGCAACGCCGCCGATGCCGAGGATGCCGTGCAGGACACGCTGTTGACCCTGCATGCGCTGCGCCACACCTATGACCCGCAGCGCCCCTTCAAGCCCTGGCTGAACGCGATCGCGGAGCGCCGCGCCATTGACCGGCTGCGCCGCCTGTCCAAGCACAGCCGCCGCGAATCAGCGCTGGATGACGCGCCCGAACAGGGCACGCCGGCCGTGGGCAGCGCCCGGCTGGAAGCCGCTGAACTGCGCGCCGCCGTGGCCGAATTGCCGGAATCGCAACGCACCGCGCTGCGTCTTGCCAAGCTGGAGGAGAGGCCCTTGAAGGAGGCCGCGCAGATCAGCGGCCTGTCGGTGGGCGCGCTGAAGGTGGCCACGCATCGCGCCGTGGCGGCGTTGCGCGCGAAGCTCGGAGGGCGCGATGGACAGCGATGAACTGATCGCCCGCCTGGCGCGCGATGCCAAGCCGGTGCGCCGCCTGGCGCCGCCCTGGCAGGGCGCGCTGGCCTGGCTGGCGCTGGCGGCGCTGTTCATGGCCGGCGTCGTCGCCGTCGCCGGTTTGCGGCATGATCTCGGAGCGCGGCTGGGCCTGATGACCGAACAGTTGAACCTGGCCTTCGCCGCCGCGACGGCGGTGCTGGCGGCACTCGGCGCCTTCCATCTGGCGCGGCCGGATGGCGATGCGCGCTGGGCCTGGGCGCCGGTGGCGCCGGCCCTGGGGTGGCTCGCGGGCATGGGTGCGGGCTGCCTGGGCGAGATTTGGCGCGGCGGGCTGGCCATGGGCACCAGCTTTGAATGCGCGCGATTCATCCTGGGCTTCGGCGTGCCGCTGACCTTGTCCATGCTGTGGATGGTGCGGCACGCGGCGCTGACGCGGCCGGTGGAGGTGGCGGCGCTGGCGGGGCTTGCGGCCTCGGCCTTGGCGGCTGTGGGCCTGGCGCTGGTGCATCATCTGGATGCGGCGGCGATGGTGCTGGTCTGGCATGGCGGGTCGGTGGTGCTGAGCGTCTGGGTGGCGCGGCGCTGGGGCGCGCGGGCGCTGGCGGCGATGGGTCCGAAACTGCCCTCGGTTTGACCCTGTGTCGCGTTGACGCTTTCTTCAGAAATCGGCTGCTACAACAACCGCACCCGGGGCGACGCTCGCCCATTCATCGCCAGGACGGCGCAGGGAGTATACCTTGCCATGCCGTCCACCACGGGCGCCCATGCCCATCGCAATCCACCGGAATGGAACGCCATTCCGGAGGAACTGCAGATCGTCCTCGCGCGCGAAGCGATGCGCCGCGCCGCCGCCACACTCGCCGAACAGGCTGAACTGCTCGCGCTCGAGATGGAGGAAGGCACGCTCTCCGATCGTGGCGGGCCTGACGCGCTGCGGCTGTTTGCCGCCATCATCCGCGCCACCAGCCAGGATTCACTGGGGCCGGTTGGGCACGCGTAGCGGCGTGGGTGGCGGCGGGTTCGGCACCTCCAGGCGGAAGGTGCCGGCATGGAAGGCGGCGAAAGGCGTACAGCCCGCCAGCATCACCGCCGCCAATGCCATGCCCCACCAACGCATCCCTGGCCCTCACCAGCCCCGATAGGGGCGCCCATAGCCGTGGCCATAGACTGGCCGGTGGCCATAGCCGTAATGGCGCGGCTGGCTCGAGGCAACGGCCAGGCCGGTCACGGCCGCGACACCCGCACCCAGCAACAGGGTATTGCCGGCGTTGATCGAACCGTCGGGGTTCTGGCAGCCGCCGAGCATCACCAGGGCGGAAAGGGCGGAGGCAGCAAGCAGCTTGCGCATGGCATCACCTGGATGGTCTGCCCGGCGCGGGATGCGTCGGGCGGGAAGGGGGTTCCGTGATGCTGGTTATGCCGGCGCTTCGTGGCCCCATCGCGCCGGCGCTGCGGCAAGGCGTGGCGCGATCAAGGTATTTTTGTGCGGCCTATACCGACGTTCGCTTGCAGCGAATCCTCGGTATTCATTCTGCGCCCCCATCGCCGGCGCGCGCTGGGCGGCGCCGGCCAAGGGCAGTCTCGTGCTGCCGCTGGTATCACCAGGCTCGCCAGCCATGGTGGTGATGGTGCCGCCACCCGGGGTGGTGCTGCTGCCGCCAGCCATGGTTCCAGCCGCCGCCATGCCAGCCGCTGCCATGCCAGTGATGCGGCCGGTGCCAGCCATGATGTCGCGGCGGCCCCCAGCCATGGTGGCGGTATCCATACCCCCGATGCCCATAGCCCCAGCCCACCGGCTGGTAGCTGGGCTGCGAGGCCGCAACCCCCGCCACCGCCGCCACGCCGGCGCCCAGCAGCAACGTATTGCCCACATCCAGGCTGCCATCAGGGTGCTGGCAGGCGGCCAGGCCCAGCGAGGCCGCCGACAGCACAACCATCAAACCCTTGCGCATCGTCTTTGTCCGACTGGACGGGCACCATAGCCCGGCCGGGGAAGGGGGGCTTCCCTGGGTGCATCAATGCCGGTGGCGCGTGGCGGGACTGCGCCGGGCGCGTGGCGCCGCGTGGCAAGATGAAGGAATTGTCATGGCAGCCGGCGGCTCAATTCCGCCGCGCGGCAAACCGTTCTACAGAACGACGGCACGATTCAGGGGGAAGGCCATGGCCAAGGCGAAGCACATCGAACCACGCATGGGCGGGCGGCTCTTGGCCGACGCGATCATCGCGCAGGGCACCACCCATGTCTTCGCCGTGCCGGGCGAGTCCTATCTGGACCTGCTCGATGGCCTCTACGCCAACCGCAATCAGGTGGAGCTGGTGACCTGCCGCTTCGAGGCGGGTGCGGTGAACATGGCCGAGGCGCATGCCAAGCTGACCGGGCGCGTCGGCGTGGCGATCGTCACGCGCGGCCCTGGTGCCTGCCATGCCAGCATCGGCGTGCACATCGCCATGCAGGACAGCACGCCGCTGGTGCTGATCGTGGGCCAGATCCCGCGCGAGGAAACCGACCGGGAGAGCTTCCAGGAGGTCGATTATCGCCGGATGTTCAGCCCGTTGGCCAAGTGGGTGACGCAGATCGATGACGAGCACCGCATTCCCGAACTGATGGCCCATGCCTTCGATGTCGCGCGCAGCGGCCGGCCCGGCCCGGTGGTGGTCGCGATCAGCGAGGAAATGCAGAAGCGCTTCGCCGCCGTGCCGGACATCGCCCCCGCGCAGGTCACGCCGCCCTACCCGGCCCCGCCCGCGCTGGACGCGATGATGGAAATGCTGGCCGGCGCGAAAAAGCCGCTGGTGGTGCTGGGCGGCGGCGCCGGCTGGACCGCGGCTGGCCGCAAGGCGATCCGCAAATTCATCGAGGGCAACAAGCTGCCCACAGCGGTCTCCTTCCGCCGGCAGGGGCTGTTCCCGGGCGACCATGAACTCTTCGCTGGCGATCTGGGCGTGGGTGCCGATGCCGGGCTGGTCGCACATGCCAAGGAGGCCGACCTGATCCTGGCCATCGGCACCCGCATGGGTGAGCCGGTGAGCCAGGGCTATACCCTGCTGGACATGGCCGGCGGCACGCCGCTGGTGCAGGTCTATCCGGACCAGGCGGAGATCGGGCGCGTCTATCGCCCGGCGCTGGGCATCACCGCGGACCTCAACGCCTTTGCGAACGCCGTGAAGGCGATGAAGGTGCGCAAGCCGGGCTGGGGCGCCTGGGCCAAGGCGGTGCGCGCGACGCGCCTGAAGCAGGCCGAACCGCAGCAATATGAAGGCCCGCTGAACCTGGCCGTCGCCTTGCAGGCGCTCGAAAAGGCGCTGCCGGACGACACCATCTACACCACCGATGCCGGCAATTTCGCCACCTGGCCCACGCGCTTCATGCATGTGAAGGAAGGCCAGGATTTCCTGGGCCCGACCTGCGGCGCCATGGGCTATGGCATCCCCGCCGCGATTGGCGCCGCGATCACCGAACCCGACCGCACCACCATTTGCTTCGTGGGCGATGGCGGCGCGCTGATGACCGGCCAGGAAATCGCCACCGCCTTCCACCGTGGCGTGCGGCCCATCGTGCTGGTGTTCAACAACGGCATGTACGGCACCATCCGGATGTACCAGGAACGGACCTACCCCGAGCGTGTCTCGGGCACGGCGCTGACCAACCCGGATTTCGCCGCCTTCATCCAGGCCTTCGGCGGCCATGGCGAGACGGTGAACCGCACCGAGGAACTGGTGCCGGCGGTCAAGCGCGCCATTGCTTCGAAGAAGCCAGCCATCATCGAAATCCGCCAGAACCCGGAGCAGGTGACGAACCGCGCCACCATCGCCGATCTCAGGGCGCAGGCGAAGAAGTGAGCGCCTGGCGCTGCGCGCGGGTCAGCCGCGCCAGCGCCAGCTCATGGCTCTGCCGCAGGTAGAGCTTCAGCTCCTCGTCGCTCATGCTCGCGGCCGAGACGCGCTGGATCCACTTCATCCCGCGTGAGGCGAGATAGGGCGCGGGCCGCAACCCCGGTTGGTCGCGCAGCAACTCAAAGGCCAGCGGCGTCACCTTGAAGGTGATGCCGGCATTGGGCGCGTCACCATCCCACATGGCGGCGAACAGCTTGCCGCCCAGCTTCCACACCTGCGCGCCGCCCCATTGCACCACATGCGTGCTGTGCGGCAGGGAGGCGCAGAAGCTGTTGAACTGGTCCGGCGTCATCGGCGCTTACGCCCCGGCGATCGCCGCCTCCAGCTCGCGCAGATCCACCGCGCCCGGCAGCAGCTGTTCGCCCACGATGATCGCCGGCGTGCCCTGGATATCCAGCGCGCGCGCCAGCGCCAGGTTGGTCTCGATGCGGCGCTGGATGGCCGCGTCTTCCATGTCCCGGCGCAGCCGCGCCCAGTCCAGGCCGGCACGGTCGGATTCGCGGCGCAGCGAGGCGTCCGTCACCTCCTCACGCATGCGCAGCAGGTTGCCCAGCAGCTGCGCGTAGCGGTTCTGGCGCTGCGCGGAGAGCAGGGCGCGCGCGGCCTGCACGCTGGGCGGGCCCAGGATCGGCAGATCCTTCATCACCAGGCGGATCTCGCGGTTGCGGCGCAGCGCTTCCTCCATGGTCGGGTGGAAGGATTTGCAGAAGCCGCAGCGCGCATCGAAGAACTCGACGACCGTGATGCGCCCGGCCGGGTTGCCCAGCACCGGGTCGGCGGGGTCGCGGAACAGCGCATCGGCCTGCGCGCGGATCGCGGCGCGTTGCGCGCCCACGCGCAATTCCTCCTCGGCCGTCTGCATGGCGGAGATCGCGTCGCGCAGGATGGTCGGGTCCTCGCGCAGGGCGCGGCGCAGAATCTCGACGACTTCGGCGCGCTGCGCCTCCGTCAGGCCGGTGCCGGCGGCGATGGGGGCGGGCGGCGGCGGCGGCACGATGGCCGGCGGCGCGGGCGGTTCGGGTGCGTCGGCGGCCAGCGCCGGCAGCGCGAGGACGGAACCGAGCATGACACGGCGGGGCGTGGACCTTTGCATACCGCCTTGTGCCACGAAACCGGGAGCCGCGCATGAAGCAACCGTCATCCGGGGCGTTGCCGGGCGGGGTGAAGGCGTCTATCCCGCATGCTTCACCGGAATGCCGCACAGATCCACGATGCACAAAGCCCGCCATCTCCTGCCTTTGCTGCTGGCCACGGCGCTGCTGCCTGGCTGTGACGCCGCGCGACGCATCGTCAATGCGCCGCCCTCACCCGTTGTCGGGCAGGAGGGCTTCGTGCGCGGCTTCCTGGGCGGGGTGGCGGCGGATGAACCGGCGGCGGCCGCAGCCGCGCGCGCGCTGCTTTCGGCCGGCGGCACAGCGGCCGATGCCGCGGCCGCGGCCGGCTTTGCGCTGACCGTCACGCTGCCTTCGCGTGCCGGCCTGGGCGGTGGCGGCGCCTGCATGGTCTACCACCCGCGCATGGCGCAGCCCGAGGCGGTGCTGTTCCTGCCCGGCGCGCGCGAGGGCAGCGTGCCCGGCGCCGACCGGCCTGCCGCCTTGCCGCTGATGGCGCGCGGGTTGTTCGCATTGACCACGCGCATCCCCGGTGCGCGGCCCTTCGAGGAAACCATCGCGCCGGCCGAGCAATATGCCCGCTTCGGCGTGCCGATGTCGCGCGCGTTGGCGGCCGATATCGATGCGGTGCGTGGCCCGCTCTTCCAGGACCCGCAGCTGCGCGGCGTGCTCTCGCGCTCCGATGGCAGCGCCTTCCCGGTGGGTGAGCGCTACACGATGCCCGCACTCGCCGGCAGCCTGACCGTGCTGCGCAGCGTGGGCGTGGGCGACATGTACCAGGGCGGCCTGGCGCGGCGTTATATCGAGGGCGTGGCCGCGGTCGGCGGTGGCAGCATCGGCGCGCAGGAATTGCGCGCGGCACTGCCCGCGGTGCGGCCGGCGGTGGTGATCGATGCGCGCGGCGGCGACCGTGTGGCCGTGCTGCCGCTGGATGGCGGGCTGGCGGCGGCGGCCGGGCTGCGCGCCTTGGCAGCCGGCCAGGCGCCGGATGCGGCGGCGGCACGCGCGCTTGCCGTGGCGGCCGCGGCGCGGCGTGGTGGCGGCGATGCGGCGGGGCTGATCGACCAGGCGGATCTGCCGCCCGGCGCACTGCCCAACCTGCCTGCCAGCACCGGCATCACCGTGTTCGATCGCAATGGCGGCGCTGTCTCCTGCGTGTTCACCATGAACAACCTGTTCGGCACTGGCCGCGTGGTGCCGGGCACCGGCATCATCATGGCCGCCGCACCGGGGCTGGGCGCGGTGCAGCCGCCCTTGCTCTCGGCGGGCATTGTCTGGAGCCCCAATATCCGCGCCTTCCGCATGGCGGCGGCGGGCTCAGGGCAGAGCGCTGCGCCGATGGCGGTGGCCGGGCCGATCTTCGCGCATGTCTGGCAGAACCGCGTGCCGGAAGACGCGGTGGATGAGTTCTCGCCGCCTTCCGCCCGCGCACAGGTCGCGGCCTGCCCGGAATACCTGCCGCGCAACCCGCGCGGCTGTGGCGCGGCTTCGGACCCGCGCGGGGCTGGATTGGCACTCGGCGCGACGCAGTGATGAAGGTCGGCCGCGGGGCCGAGGCGCCGCCCTTCCTGGTCATGGACGTGATCACGGCCGCCAATGCGCGCGCGGCGACCGGCGCGCATGTGCTGCGCATGGAAGTGGGCCAGCCGGCTACCGGCGCCCCCGCCGGCGCGGTGGAAGCCGCGATGCGCGCCCTGCAGGCCCGTGCGCCGATGGGCTATACAGAGGCGTTGGGCATCCCCTCCCTGCGCGCGCGCATCGCGCGGCACTACGCGGACCACTACGGCCTGGCGGTGGATGCCGGGCGCATCGCCGTCACGGTGGGCGCTTCGGGCGCCTTCCCCCTGGCCTTCCTGGCGGCCTTCGATGTGGGGGACCGCATCGCCATGGCCGCCCCCTTCTACCCGCCCTATGCCAATATCCTGACGGGCTTGGGCATGCAGCCGGTGCTGCTGGAATGCGGCCCGGAAACCCGCTTCCAGCCCAGCATCGCCATGCTGGAGGCGCTGGATCCCCGCCCCGCCGGCCTGGTGGTGGCCAGCCCCTGCAACCCGGCCGGCACCATGCTGTCACCGGCGGAATTGCGGGCCATCGCGCAGTGGTGCGACCGCCACGGCGTGCGGCTGATCTCGGACGAAATCTACCACGGCCTGACCTGGGGCACGGTGCCCGAAAGCAGCGCGGCCGCCTTCAGTGACAGCGCCATCGTGGTCAACAGTTTTTCGAAGTACTGGTCCATGACCGGCTGGCGCGTGGGCTGGATGGTGCTGCCGCGCGACCTGGTGCGGCCGGTCGAGTGCCTGGCGCAGAACATGTTCATCAGCCCGCCGCATATCGCGCAGCTGACCGCCGAGGCCGCAATGGATTGCGTGCCGGAACTGGAAGCCAACAAGGCGCGCTATGCCGAAAGCCGCGCGGCATTGCTGGCGGGGCTGCCGGCGGCGGGCTTCACGCGCATCGCCGAGGCGGATGGCGCCTTCTACCTGTGGTGCGATGTCTCGGCGCTGACCAATGACAGCACGGAATTCGCGGCGCGGATGCTGGCGGAGGCGGATATCGCCGCCACGCCAGGGGCGGATTTCGACCGCACGCGCGGGGCGCGGTTCATGCGGTTCAGCTATTGCGGGGCAGTTGAGGATATGTGCGCGGCGCCCGAGCGGCTGCGCGCCTGGCTGGGTTAACGCTCCCACACACCATCATGGATGCCGACCGCTTCCGGGTCCTCCTCGAGCAGCGGACCGATCACCTCGACCGGGCGTTGGCCCGCGGCGAAGACCGTCCGGCACGGCAGGTCGAGCGTCAGATTATCAGGATGCGGGCCGATGATGCGCTTCAGCCGTTCCTCGCTCATCGCGTAGACCACGCGGCCCACGCCCGCCCAGTACAGCGCGCCCGAACACATCGCGCAGGGTTCAGCGGAGATATAGACCGTGCTCTCCGCCAGCAATTCCGCGCTGAATGCGGCGCAGGCGCGGCGCGCGAGCACCGTCTCGGCATGCCCGGTGCGGCCTTCGCTGTCGAAGGCATTGCCCTGTTCCATCAGCACCGCGCCATCCGGCCCCACCAGCACGCAGCCGAAGGGATGTTTGCCGGCCTCCAGCGCGCGGCGGGCCACGGCGAGGGACAGCCGCAGCCCTTGGATGTGGTCCATCAGCCGCCCGCAGCCAGGTTCTGGTTCTGCCCGCGTGTCGCCCAGCCGGTGGTGCGGCGTTCGATGTATTCCGCGATCCAGTAGAGCACGATGCCCATGAAGCCGGTGATGATCAGCCCGGCGAAGACCAGCGGCACATCGAAGCGCGAGGACGCCACCATGATCAGACGGCCGATGCCCGCATTGGGGGCCACGCTTTCGGCGATGATGGCGCCGACGAAGGCCACCGTGACCGCGATCTTCAGCGAGGCAAAGAAGTAGGGCATCGCGCGCGGCAGGCCGACCTTGACGATGATGTCGCGCGGCTTGGCGCCGAGTGCGCGCAGCACGTCCTTCAGTTCCGGCTCCACGGTGGCGATGCCGGTCGCCACATTCACCACGATGGGGAAGAAGCTGATCAGGAAGGCGGTCAGGATCGGCGGCCAGACGCCGATGCCGAACCAGATGATCAGGATGGGCACCACCGCCACTTTCGGGATGGAGTTGAACGCGATCAGCAGCGGGTAGAGGCCCTTATAGACCATCTGCGAAGACCCGATCGCCACACCCAGCAACACGCCGCCCACGATCGCCATGCCGAAGCCGGCCAGCGTGCAATACAGCGTCACCAGGCTGTCCTGCATCAAGGGCCGCCACCAGCGGATCATGCTGTTCACGATGTCATGCGGGGCGGGCAGGATGAATTCGGCGATGCCGAAGGCCACCACGATGATTTCCCACAGCGCGAACATGCCGCCGATGACGATCCAGGGCAGCCAATGTTCCAGGCGGCGTTGGCGGCGCGCCGCGGCGGCCATGGACTGGTAGCGCGCCAGCGCGCGTGCGGACATCTCGGCCATCAGATGGTCACCTCTTCGCCGCTGCGGGCGGCCGCGATGTAGCGGCGCAGATCAGCGGTCAATGCCTGGAATTCGGGGGTATAGGTGGTTTCCAGCGTGCGCGGGCGCGGCAGGTCCACCTTGCGTTCGGCGATGATGCGTCCCGGGCGGGCGGACATCACCAGCACGCGGTCGGCGAGATACACCGCCTCACGCAGGTCATGCGTGACCAGGATCACGGTGGGGCGGCGCACCATCCAGACATCCTGCATGACGGCCCAGAGCTCCTCACGCGTGAAGACATCCAGCGCGGAGAAGGGTTCGTCCAGCATCAGCAGCTTGGGTTCATGGATCAGCGCGCGGCACAGCGATGTGCGCTGCTGCATGCCGCCGGAGAGCTGGTAGGGATATTTGCCGTCGAAGCCTTCCAGGCCGACCAGCTTCAGCAATTCCCGCGCGCGGGCCTCGTATTGCGGGCGCTCACGGCGCAGGCGGCCGCGGTGTTCGGGGGTGACTTCCAGCGGCAGCATCACATTGGCCAGGATGCGCCGCCAGGGCAGCAGCGTGGGCGACTGGAAGGCCATGCCGGCGATGGTGACGGGGCCATCAACCTCCGACCCATCGACGATGACATTGCCTTCGGTGGCGGGCCACAGCCCGGTCACCAGGCGCATCAGCGTGGATTTGCCGCAGCCCGAGGGGCCCACGACGGCGACGAACTCGCCCTCCTGGACGTTCATGCTGCAATCCTGCAGCGCCAGCGTGCCATCCACGCCGCCATAGCGCATGGCGACATGATCGATTTCAACGAAGGGGCGGGTCATGCGGTGGTCTCGAACATGGGAGGTCCTGCTGTAGCAGGGGCAGTGGCGGTGCCAATGGGGGTGGGGGCCGCCAAGCGGGCGGCGCGGCAGGTTTTGCACAAGAATTGGTCGGTGAGGGGTGGGGGTGCGGGAGATTGGGGCGGTGGCGGGAATTAGGAATTTATTGACTTCCGTGGGGCGCCGAGCTACGCCGTGCGGGCTGTTTTGACATGTGAATCAGCATCAGCCGGCCAACCGGCCTCAACGCATTCGGAATTTGTCGCAAGCGCGCAGCATCATCGTCCGTGACATGCCGCGCGACACGCTGCGGCCCGGCCTGCGCATGCTGCCGGCCGGGCGCTACCTGATCGTGTATTTGTGGTTGGTGGATGGCGGGGTGGAGATCATCCGCGTGCCGCACAGCGCCCGCCAATGGCAGGATTTGCTGTGACCGGGGCAGGGCCAGCCCCGCCCCGCTCCGAATTTGTCGTAAGCCCGCACAATGCCCCCGCCGGCCTGTCCGGCAGGGGCTGCGTGCCTCAAATCCGCCGCTGATCCACCGGCGGCAGGAAGTCGGCCGAATAGAAGCTCTGCGCCGTGATCCGCCCCGGCGTCAGGTTGAAGCTGGTCTCCACCGCGGCGATGCCCGATTGCAACCGCGCCATATCCACCGTGGACACACCCGCCGCGCGGCTTGCCGCGGTCACCGCCACGCGCTCGATATTCATCTGGTGGCGTTCGCGCTCGATCGCCACATCGGTCAGCGGCTCCACCTGGCGCAGCACGTTCAGCATGCCTTCGCCATCGCGCACGGTGGAAATGAAGCCGCGGATCAGCGCGGCCACCGTGCCGCGCACCGCGGCCGGGTTGCGTTCGGCGAAGGCGCGCGTGGTCAGGATGCAGCCGCCATAGAGGTTCAGCCCATGGTCATTATAGGCAAACACCCGCTGCGCCGGATGGTCCAGCCCGATGCCCTTCAGCGCCAGCGTGCTGGTGGTGACGAAGCCGGTGATGCCATCCGCCTCACGCCGGATCAGCATCGGCTCGCGCAGCGCGGGCGTGACGGAGATGAAGTTCACCGCGCCCGCATTGAAGCCCGCCGCGCGCGCGAAGGCCGGGAACAACTGCCGCCCGCCATCGAAGTCCGGCGCGGCCAGGCGCTTGCCTTCCAAATCGCGCGGGGTGCGGATCGGGCCGTCGGCGCGGACGATGGCGCAAAGCGGGCTGCGGTCATGCAGCACCGCCACGCACAGGATGCCGCGGTCGGGGTTTTCCGCCATGAAGCGCATGGCAGGGCTGATATCGGCATAGCCCATGTCATGGGTGCCGCCGGCCAGTGCGACCGGCACGCCGCCGCTGCCCTGGCCGCGATCGACCTGCACATCCACGCCGGCCTCGCGGAAGAAGCCGCGCTCGCGCGCCACCAGCGCGAAGGCGTTGGGCGCCTGGAAGGCCCAGTCCAGGGTCAGGCGCACGCGGGGCGCGGCCTGGGCGAGCACGGGCGGTGCGGCCAGGGCCATGGGTGCGGCCAGCGCCACGCGGCGGGAGAGATGGATCAAGCGTGCCTCCTCAGGCGGTCATCAATCGAAGGCGTAAGCCGTAGCAAGGCTTGGCGGCGCAGGTCCATGGGCTGAATCCGCTTGACGCGCCGCGTTGCAAGGTGTTCATGCCGCCCAGCGCGTGGTGGCCTGGGCCGCCGCGCTCTTGGTGTCTCCACCAGATCGGACCCGGCGCGCCGTCATGCGCCACAACCCGGGCCGGGCTTCGCCCGGCAAGCCG
>JAIXVH010000391.1 GCA_027483125.1 Acetobacteraceae bacterium
GCGACCAGATTCGGGGCGATGGTGGTGGACATGCGGCACTCCGTGGCAGGCGATGGCGCTTAAGCCCGTGGACGTGCCGGATCAAGGCTTGCCAATCCAGGCGGTTTTCGGGATTGCTGCCATGCAGCGAATGGAGGCGGGCGGATGGGGCTTTCGACACACGTGCTGGACACCGCGCATGGCAAGCCAGGCGCGGGCATGGCCTATACGCTGTATCGCATCGGTGCCGATGGCACGCGCGAGGCGCTGAAATCGGGCATCACCGACGCCGATGGCCGCGCGCCGGGCGGGTTGCTGGCGCAGGAGGAACTGCGCCGCGGCCGCTATGAGCTGGTCTTCCAGGTGGCGGGGTATTTCCGCGCCCTGGGCGTGACGCTGCCCGAGCCGCCCTTCCTGGATGCAGTGACGCTCGCCTTCGGCATCTGGGACGAGACGGTGCATTACCACGTGCCACTGAACGTCGCGCCCTTCGGCTACACCACCTATCGGGGTTCCTGATGGACAGTGCGTATCTGGCCGAATGGGCCAATCTGCTGCTGCGCTGGCTGCATGTGATCGCGGGCATGGCCTGGATCGGGGCCAGCTTCTACTTCATGGGCCTGGACCAGTCGCTGAAGGCGCCGAAGGATGGCGACCCGCTGGTGCGCGGCGAGCAATGGGCGGTCCATGGCGGCGGCTTCTACCAGAAGAAGAAATTCATCGCCGGGCCGGGCTTCCTGCCCGAGCCGCTGCATTGGTCGAAATGGGAAGCCTACTGGACCTGGATCAGCGGCTTCTCCCTGTTCGTGCTGATGTATTACGGCCAGGCCAGCACCTACCTGATCGACCCCGATGTGGCCGACCTGGCGCCATGGGAAGCGATCGGCATTTCGCTGGCGCTGCTGGTCCTGGCCTGGGTGGCCTATGACCTGATCTGCCGCACGGCCTTGGGCGATGACGGCATCGCCATGGCGATCATCGGCATGGCGGCCCTGGCCTTCGCCGCCTGGCTGACCACGCAGATCTTCTCGGGCCGCGGCGCCTATCTGCAGGTGGGTGCGATGATCGGCACCATCATGGCCGCCAATGTGCTGATGATCATCATCCCCGGCCAGAAGAAGATGGTGGCGGCCGTGGTGGCGAACGGCCCGATCGACCCGCGCTGGGGCGGCTGGGGCAAGCAGCGCAGCATCCACAACAACTACATGACGCTGCCTGTCATCTTCATCATGCTGAGCCCGCATTACCCGATGTTCTGGCAGCATGAGCAGGCCTGGCTGCTGCTGGTGGCCATGGCCTTGGCCGGCGCGCTGGTGCGGCAATTCTTCAACCTGAAGCATCGCGGCATCGCGGCCTATGATTTCTGGCTGCTGGGGGCGGCGGTGGTGGTGCTGGTGGCAGTGTTCATCGCACCGCCCAAGCGCGCGGCGGCGCCGGCGCAGGCCGTACCCTTCGCCGAAGTGCGGCAGATCATGGAGGCACGCTGCGTGGAATGCCACGCGCCACGGCCTTCGAACACGGCCTTCTCGGTGGCGCCCAAGGGGGTGGTGCTGCACACGCCGAACCAGATCCGCCGCCAGGCGCAATCCTGGGCGGCGCAGGTGCGGACGGAGGCGATGCCGCCGAACAACTCCACCGGCCTGACCGAGGCCGAACGCGCGCGCCTGCTGGCCTGGGTGGCCGCCGGCGCGCGGCTCGATTGAGGCTCAGAACCGGTAGCGGGCGGCAGCGCTGACCACGAAGGGGTTCAGCCGCGCCACGCCACCGGACAGGCCGCGATTGACGCTGATGGTGGGTTCCATCTGGATCCATTTGACATCCAGATTGGCGAGCCAGTTGGGCGTGATCTCGTAATCCACGCCGATATTGGCGGCGACGCCCACCGTGGTGCCGGCGCGCACGCGGTTGACCGGGGGCGTCATGGCGCCGCCGAAGCCGTAATACATGGTCACGTTCAGACCGACGCCGACATAGGGGCTGAGCCGCGCATTCGGGAATGGGTGGTATTGCAGCGTCAGCGTGGGCGGCAGCGCCCAGAGGCTGCCGGCATTCACATCCCCGAGCGCCGTGCCGCGCACGCGGGCGGTGTGCTGGGTGGTGGCCGCGATCAGGTTGGCCGAGATGTTGGGCGTGAAGAAATAGGTGAAGTCCAGCAGGGGCGAGGCCGAGTTGCTGGCGCCGATCGAACCGCCGAGCGGCAGGCCGCGGTTCAGCGTGCCGCCATTGGTGGGCAGCACGCCCACGGCGCCGAGGCCGATCATGAAGTCGCCAGCGCGCTTGCCGCGCGGGGCCTCCTGCGCCTGTGCCTGGCCGGCGATCAGGCCCGCCGCCAGCATGCCGGCCGCCATGGCAGCCTTGCCTGAAATTCGCATGGTTCCTCAACCCTTTCTGCTCGACGGCCTGGGGCCGTGAGAGTGGGATAAGGCGGTTTGGCTGGCGGTTCTTTGCGCTGCATCAAGGGCGCGTGCGAATGCACGCAGGTGGGGCGCGGGGCGCGTGGTGCGCGCTTGCGACAAATTCCGGGCGCGGGCCGCAGGGTGCATGATGCGGGCTTGCGACAAATTCGGCGCGCAGGGTGGTGGCGTGGTTTTTCAGAGGCTTGCGCCTGGGGTGGTGGCCGGATGCGGATGTCAAACAGCGACGGTGTTATAGGAATTTTCGCCTGAAAAGGCAAGCTCGGATTCAGTGAGCAGGGGCCAGAGCTTGAGCCAGGCGGACCAGGCGTAGAGCGCGGCGATGGCCAGGGGGGGGGTGCAGTCCTGGCCATGGCAGGCGTGGTGGTGGGCCTCGCGGGCATAGGCGGCGGCGCAGGCGATTTCTGGCCAGGAAGGCTGGGGGGTGGTATCGGTTGCACATTGATATGGAGAGTGCCCATGGGTGCCCGCCCCAAGCCCAGCCCTGACCGCGACGCCGAACTCGCCACCATCCGCGCCAAGCTTGCGCGCTCGGTCGAGGATGTGAAGGCCGGGCGCACCTA
>JAIXVH010000155.1 GCA_027483125.1 Acetobacteraceae bacterium
CGCGCGGTGGAATTCGACCAGTCCGGCCTGTTCAAGAAGATCTACGAGAACGAGTTCGGCACCCCGGGCGGCGAGCCCTATGGCGCGCTGATCGGCGACTACGAGTGGACCAACCACCCCGATGACGTGGAAACGCTGCGGCTGATGTCCAACGTCGCCGCCGCCTCCTTCGCGCCTTTCGTCTCGGCCGCCGGCCCCGGCATGTTCGGCTTCTCGGACTACCGCGAACTGTCCAAGCCGCGCGACCTGTCCAAGATCTTCGAGACGGCGGAATACGCCAAGTGGCGCAGCTTCCGCGACACCGAGGACAGCCGCTTCGTCACGCTCGTGCTGCCGCGCGTCATCGCCCGCCTGCCCTATGGCGAGAAGACCAAGCCGATCGAGGAGTTCAACTACGAGGAAGCGCCGGCCAATGCCGATGGCACCGCGCGCGCCATGGAGCACAATGAATACTGCTGGATGAACGCGGCCTATGTGCATGCCGCGCGCCTGACCGACGCCTTCGCCCAGCATGGCTGGTGCACCGCCATCCGCGGCGCCGAGGGCGGCGGCAAGGTCACCAACCTGCCCGCGCATGTCTTCACCTCCGATGATGGCGACCTGGACACCAAATGCCCGACCGAAATCGGCATCACCGACCGGCGCGAGGCTGAACTGTCCAACAACGGCTTCCTGCCGCTCTGCCATTACAAGAACACCGACTACAGCGTGTTCTTCGGCGCGCAGACCACGCAGAAGCCCAAGAAGTATGACCGGCCGGAAGCCACCGCGAATGCGGCGATTTCCGCCCGCCTGCCCTACATCATGGCGACCAGCCGCTTCGCGCATTTCCTCAAGGTGATGGCGCGCGACAAGATCGGCTCCTTCATGGAGGCGACCGATGTCGAGCAATGGCTGAACCGCTGGATTCAGAATTACGTGAACCCGATGGAGGGTGCCGGCCAGGATTCGCGCGCCAAGTATCCGCTGCGCGAAGCCAAGGTCGAGGTGAAGGAAATCCCGGGCCGTCCGGGTTCCTACAACGCGGTCGCCTATATGCGCCCGTGGCTGCAGATGGAGGAACTGACCACCTCCATGCGCATGGTCGCGCGCATTCCGCAGAAGTCCTGACGCCGACGCCGTGACCCCGCTGCGCGAGGTGATGCTGTCGGGCCGGTTTTTCGGCCAGGGCGCACCCGCGCAGGAGGTGGCGGAATTCCTGTCCGAACGCGATCCCGCGCAGGCCCTGGCCGCATGGCTGGGGCCTGATGCGTTGCGGGCCATCGCGCGCATGCCCGACCGCATGCAGCGCCTGGCCGAGGCGCTGGACCGTGACATCATCGCCATCGACCGCGCCATGTCGCGGCAACTGGACCGGCTGCTGCACCACCCGCGGCTGACGCGGCTTGAAGGTTCCTGGCGCGGGCTGTTCTGGCTGGTGGATGGCTTCGTGCAGGACCGCCTGGTGAAGGTGCGCCTGCTGCCCGCCACCTGGGCCGAGGTGGCGCGCGACCTGGACCGCGCGGTGGAGTTCGACCAGTCGGGCCTGTTCCGCCTGGTCTATGAGGATGAATTCGGCACGCCCGGCGGCGAGCCCTATGGCATGATCATCGCCGACTACATGATCCAGGGCGGGCCGGGGCCGGGGCATCCGGTGGATGACATCGCGGCGCTGGGGCATCTGGCGGGTGTGGCCGCGGCGTCCTTCTGCCCGATCATCCTGCCGGCCTCGCCACGGCTGTTCGGGCTGGACAGTTTCCACGAGGCACCACCCACCTTCAGCATCACCGAGGCGCTGCGCGCGCCTGAACGCGCGCGCTGGCGCAACCTCGCATCGCGGGAGGATACGCGCTTCCTGGCCATGGTGCTGCCGCGCGTCCTGGGCCGCGCGGCCTGGCGCGCCGATGGCTCCCGCGCCGACCGTTTCCGCTATCGCGAGCATATCCGCGGGCCGGAACATCGCGTCTGGACCACGCCGGTCTACGCCATGGCGTCCGTCGCGGCCCGGGCCTTCGCGCGCTATCGCTGGCCCGGCGAAATCCGCGGCGCGGAGCCCAGCTGGGACGCGACCGGCGGCGTGGTGGATACGCTGCGGCTGGAGCGTTTCCGGGCCGATCCGCCCGGCCCCGCGCCGCGCCCGCCGGTGGAACTCGCCCTGACCGATGACCAGGAACGCCAGGCCGCCGAGGCCGAGATGATCCCGCTCTGCGGCCTGGAGGCCCTGCCCGAAGCCAGCTTCGGCGCGGTGCCCACGCTGCACCGCCCGCCACGCATGACGACCGAGGCGGCGAATGCCAACCAGCGCCTCTCCTCGCAGCTGAACAGCATCCTGTGCGTGTCGCGCTTCGCCCATGTGCTGAAGCTGATGGGCCGCGACATGGTGGGCAGCTTCGCCTCGGCTTCCGATGTGGAGCTGCGTTTGCAGCAATGGCTGAACCGGCACATCAGCGGCCTTGCCGGCGGCGGCGATGTCGCGGCACGCTACCCCCTGCGCGATGCGCGGGTGGAAGTGCGCGAACGCCCGGGCAAGCCGGGCATCTATGGCTGCACCATCCTGTTGCAGCCACAATACCAATTGGACGAGGTGGGCGCGTCCTTCCGCCTCGTGACGGAACTGACCGCGCCACGGCAAGCGGCGTGAACAAGGGGGATTTCGCATGACGACGGCGGGTGATGCATTCAAGGCGGGCGACATCGCAGGCGCGATCGCCGCGGCACAGGCCCAGGTGAAGGCGGCGCCGCGCGATTCCGGCGCGCGCTGGTTCCTGGCGGAACTGCTGCTGTTTTCCGGCGATGCCGAGCGCGCGGACCGCATGCTCGACGCCGCCGTGCTCGATGACCCGTCACCGGCGGTGATGGAGTTCCGGAAACTGCTGCGCGCCGAAGTCATCCGCCAGCAGGTCTGGGCGGAAGGCCGCGCGCCGAAGTTTTCCGGCGATGACGCGACGGAGGCTCAGAACGCGGCGATCCGCGCCACGGTGCTGGCGCGCGCCGGCGAACTGGCCGAAGCGGCCGCCGAAGCCGACCGTGCCGAGGCCGCGCGGCCGCGCATCGGCGGCGAGGCGGAACTGGCCGATGGCACCACCATCGCCTTCGATGATTTCCGCGACGCCGATGACCTGGCAGCGCCCATGTTCGAAGTGCTGACCGCCGGCGGCGACCACATCCTGGTGCCGATCGAGCGCATCGCGGCGCTGGAATTCGACGCCCCCCGCCGCCCACGTGACCTGGCCTGGCGGCGCACCAATATCGAGCTGCGCGACGGCACCGATGGCGTGGTCTATGCGCCCACCATCTACCCAGGCGCTGCCACGCTGTCCGATGCGCTGAAGCTCGGCCGCGCCACCGAATGGAGCGAGACCATGCCGGTGCGCGGCGCCGGCCAGCGCATGTTCCTGGTGGGCGAGGAAGCGGTGGCGCTGGCGGATCTGAAATCCGTGCGCTTCGCCGCATGAGCGCATCGCGCCAGGCGGGCCTGCGCGTCCGCCTGCCTTTGCTGGACCGCCTGCTGGAAGCCGATGCGACCGGCTCGGCGGATGCGACGCTCACGCCCAATGCCGCGCTGGATATCCTGCGCACCGCCGTCCGCCGTGACCTGGAAGCGCTGCTGAATGCGCGCCGCCGCCGCTGGCCGCTGCCCGCCACCGCGCCGGAGCTGGCGAGTTCCATCCTGGCCTATGGCATCCCCGATGCCACCTCCGGCAGCTATGCCCTGCCCGAAAAGCGCGAGGAGCTGGCACGCGAGGTGGAGCGCGTGATCCGCCGCTTCGAACCGCGCCTGACCCAGGTGCGGGTGACGATGCGCGAGGTGGAAAACGAGCTCGACCGCACGCTGCGCCTGCGCATCGACGCCCTGCTGCGCGCCGAGCCGATCTCGGAGCCGGTGGTGTTCGAGACGGTGATCGAAGCCGTCTCGCACGAAGTCGCCGTGTCGGAGCGCGGCTGATGAGCGAAAGCCTGCTGCCCTACTACAACCGGGAATTGGCGGCGCTGCGCAAGCTGGCGGGCGAATTCGCGCAGAAGCATTCCAAGGTGGCAGGCAGGCTGCGGCTTGCGCCCGATGGCAGCGTCGATGACCCGCATGTGGAGCGCCTGCTGGAAGGTGTCGCCTTCCTCGCCGGCCGCGTGCACCAGCGGCTGGAAGACGAGCTGCCCGAGATCACCGATGCGCTGCTGGAACTGCTCAGCCCGCATCTGCTGGCACCGGTGCCCAGCATGACCACGCTGCGCCTGTCACCCAAGCGGGAATCGCGCGGCCCCGCCGTGGTGCCGCGCGGCACGCCACTGGAGACGGAGCCGGTGCGCGGCGAGGCGCTGCGCTATTCCACCTGCCACGCCGTCACGCTCTGGCCATTGCAGATCGAGGCCGCGCGGCTGATGGGCCTGCCGCTGGCGGCCCCGGCCAATCCGCGCGCGCCGGGTGCGGCATCCTGCCTGCGCATCACGCTGCGCACCGCGGTGGAGGACCTGACCTTCGCCGAAATGGGGCTCGATGTGCTGCGACTGCATCTGCGCGGCGCGACGCAGCTGGCCGGCGGCCTGCATGAATTGCTCAGCACCGCCTGCATCGGCATCGCGCTGGCCGATGGCCCCGGCGATACCGCGCCCACGCTGCTGCCGCCGGCCAAGCTGCGCCCGGTGGGGCTGACGCGCGAGGAAGCCGCCCTGCCCTGGCCGCAGCGCGCCTTCGACGGGCATCGGCTGCTGACCGAGTATTTCGCCCACCCGGAAAAATTCCTCTACCTGGAAATCGCCGGGCTGGAGGCGCGCAGCATGCTGCAGCGCTCCAACAAGCTCGACCTGTTCATCTACCTGGACCGCGCGGCGCCCGAATTCGAACGCCAGGTCAGCGCCGAGAGCTTCGCGCTGCATTGCACGCCGGCGGTCAACCTGTTTGCGCATCGCTGCGAGCCGATCGCGATGGATGGCACGCAATCGGACTGGCTGGTGATCCCCGATGTGCGGCGGCCCAGCGCGCTCGAGCTCTACAGCGTCGAGAGCGTGCGCGAGAGCCGCCCGGACGGCGCGCGGCGCGTGGTGCAGCCCTTCCAGCGCCTGGCGCGCGAGGGCGTGGACGAGGCCGAAGCCGCCCCCATGCAATGGATCGCGACCCGAAGCGCCGCCGCCGCGCCCTTGTCGGGCACCGAAACCCGGCTGCTGCTCTGCGATGCCGGCTTCCACCCTGACGCGCCGGCCGATGGCGTGCTGACCATCGAAGGCCTGTGTTTGAACCGCGATATGCCCGAATTGCTGCCCTTTGGCGGCGGGCAGCCAAGGCTGCGCATCACCGACCCGACCGCGCCGGCCGAAGCGGATGCCGAATGCCTCTCGCCACCCACCGCCACGCTGCGTGCGCCCTTGCGCGAGCGCGGCGCCTGGCGGCTGGTGTCGCATCTGGCGTTGAACCATCTCTCGGTGATGGGCGGGCCGGATGCGGCGGTGGCGCTGCGCGAGATGCTGCGCCTGCATGATCTGCGCGACACGCCCGAGACGCGGGCCGCGATCGGCGCGCTGGTGGCGGTCACGGCCGGCCCCGGCATCGCGCGCATCCCTGGCCAGCGCCCCGGCATCTTCGCGCGCGGCCTGGATGTGTCGTTGACCTTCGAGGCGCAGCCCTGGGCGACCGGCGGGCTCTATCTGCTGGCCGCGGTGATCGAGCATTTCCTGGCCTTGCAGGTCTCGGTGAATGGCTTTGTGCGCACGCGCGCGATGCTGCGCGGCCGCAGCGCGCCGGTCGCGGCCTGGCCGCCGCGCAGCGGAACCCGCGTGCTGCTGTGACCGAGGACGACCCCGACGCGACGATCGTGCGCCGGCCGGCACCGGGTCCGGCCTCGGCCCCGCCACAGCCGGCAATGTCGGCCGCAGTGCTGCCGCCGGCTGCGCTGGCGCAGCTACAGCCGCCAGCGCCGCGCGGCCCCTCGGCGCTCGACCAACTGCGGCACAACCCGGAATTGTTCGACCTGGACCAGGCCGCCTTCGTCATCGCCCAAGGGGGCGGGCAAGGGGGCGGGCAAAGCCGCGATGCGATCGACCTGCCCTATGCCGCCGTGCCACGCCTGGGCCTGCCACATGCCGAGGTGACCGAGGCCGACCCCGCCAGCGGCGGGTTGACCACGCCGCTCTTCGGCCTGATCGGGCCTTCGGGCACCCTGCCGCGCCACTACACCGCCACCACCGGCGCCGAGATGCGCCAGCGCAACCAGGCGCTGCGGCACATGCTGGAAATGCTGGCCCGCCGCCTGACCGGGATGTGGGTGCGCGCCGGCGCCAAATACCGCCCCACGCGCGACGCGCAGCCCACCGAACGGGCGCTGGACGCCGTGATCGGCATGGGCACGCCGGGCCTGGCGGAGCGGATGGCCGTGCCCGCCCCCAGCCTGCGCTACCATGCCGGGCATTTGGCCGCGCGCAGCCGCAGTGCCTCACGCCTGGCGGCGATGATCGGGGAGGAGACGGGCTTCGC
>JAIXVH010000226.1 GCA_027483125.1 Acetobacteraceae bacterium
CATGCTGCGCGACCGGTCCATCGCGGCCCTGCGCGCTGGTCTTGCCGGCGTCGCGCCGGATGCGCGGGTGCTGCTGTTCGGCTCGCTCGCGCGCGGCGATTTCGACGGCGCCTCGGATGCTGACCTGCTGGTGATCGGCGATGTGCCGCCCGACTGGTCGCTGGATGCCGCGCTGGGCCGCGCGGTGGACATGCTGCACTGGACGCCGGCGCAATGGCAGCGCGCGCTGGCCGATGGGCACCCCTTCGCGCAGGACGTGGCACGCGAGGCGATCACGCTTTGGCCGCCGGAAGGCTGAGGCCTCAGCCGCGCCGCGGCAGGCCCGCAAACCGCACCGCTTCCTCCGCCGCGCGCACCAGTGCCCGCGCCTTGGCCTGCGTCTCCTCGTATTCCGCCACGGGGTTGCTGTCGGCCACCACGCCCGCGCCGGCCTGCGCGTACATCACGCCATCCTTCACCAGGGCGGTGCGCAGCCCGATGCAGGTGTCCATGCTGCCATCGGCCGAGAAATAGCCGAAGCCGCCGGCATAGACGCCGCGCCGCGAGGGCTCCAGTTCCTCGATGATTTCCATCGCCCGCACCTTGGGCGCGCCGGACAAGGTGCCGGCCGGAAAGCCGCCCATCAGCGCATCCAGCGCCGACAGGCCCGCGCGCAATTCGCCCTTCACTTCGGAGGCGATGTGCATCACCTGGCTGTAGCGCTCGATGCCGAAGCTCTGCGTCACCCGCACCGATTTCAGCGCCGCCACGCGGCCCACATCATTGCGCCCGAGGTCGAGCAGCATGAGGTGTTCGGCGCGCTCCTTCGGGTCGGCCAGCAATTCGGCCTCCAGGCGCTTATCCTCTTCCGGGGTCTTGCCGCGCGGGCGTGTGCCGGCCAGCGGCCGCAAGGTCACCTGGCCTTCCTTCAACGCCACCAGGATTTCCGGTGAAGCACCCACGGTGGCGTAACCGCCGAAATCGAAGAAGGTCAGGTAGGGCGCGGGGTTGATCCGCCGCAGCGCGCGGTACAGCGCGAAGGGCGGCAGCGCCAAGGGCAGCGCGAAACGCTGCGACACCACGATCTGGAAGGCATCGCCCGCGCGGATGTATTCCTTCGCGCGCTCCACCGCATCGATGAAGCCTTCGCGCGTGAAATTGCTGGAAGGCTCACCGGGTGCCGGCAGCGATGCGGGCGGGGCAGGGCGGGGCACCGGGCGGTCCAGCAGCGCCTCGGCGGCGTCCAGCCGCGCTTCGGCTTCGGCCGCGTCATCGCCCGGCCAGACCGGGCTGGCCAGGATCAGGATGTCGCGCACATGGTCGAACACGGCCATCACCGTGGGCCGCATCAGCACCGCATCGGGCACGCCCAGCACATCGGGGCGCAGGCTCGGCAGGCGCTCCACCAGGCGCACCATGTCGTAGCCGAGATAGCCGAACAGCCCCGCCGCGATCGCCGGCACGCCGGGCGGCAGGGGCATCCGCACCTCGTCGATATGCGCCGCCAGAGAGGCCAGCGCGGGGCGGTCATCGGGGGTGAAGGCGTGTGGCGCGGTCAGTGCATGGCGGTTCACCTCCGCCTGGCCATCGCGGCAGCGCCAGACCAGGTCCGGCGCCAGGCCGATCGCGGAATAGCGCCCGCGCGCCGCACCGCCTTCCACGCTCTCCAGCAGGAAGGAATAGGGCTTGCCATCCGCCAGCTTCAGGAAGGCGCCGACGGGGGTTTCCAGATCCGCCACGCGCTCGCGCCAGACCAGCCTGCCGCCGGCGGCGGTGGGCAGGGTGCTGGGGGCGTGCTGGTCCAACGGGTGATTCCTTGATCGTGACAGGGGCAGCTTATTCCCGCCCCAACTGTTCCAGCAAACGCGCATTGATGCGCACATCCGAACGTGCGCGCAGCGCATTGGCGAATTGCGTCTCGAGATCCTCCGCCACCGCCTGCGCGCCTTCCTGGCGCAGCGTGGCCAGTGCCTCGGCCTGGTCGGACAGATCGGCCGCCGTCACGCCCGTCAGCTGCGCCACCGCGAAGCTGGTCGGGCCTGGGACCATGGTGGTCTCGTTGGCGCGCAATTCGAAGATCGGGCCCAGGAATTCGCGCGGCACCGGGTTGCCCTGGCCGGGCTGGCGCGGGAAGGGGCCGATGGCCTCGACCGGGACGCCGGCCTCGCGCGCGGCGTCTTCCAGGCTGCGCCCGGCCCGCGTGGCCGCGACCAGGGCCGCGGCGCGCTGCTCCTGGTGGCGGCGGCGCGCATCGGCGATGAAGGCCGCGCGCACCTCGTCCGCCACTTCGGCCAGCGGGCGCAGGGCGGCGGGCGTGACCTCCTTCACCTCGATCGCGGCGAAGCCGAATTCGCCCTCATGCAGGCGCGGGGCGGAGCCGCGGGCGGTGGTGAAGATTTCCGCGAACAGCGCACGGCGCGCGGCCGGCGGCACCGGCAGCGCCACCTCCTGGCCTTCCGCGTTGCGGCCCATCGCGTCGATGCGCGCGGTCACCACGCGCATGCCGTAGCGCTGCGAGGCTTCCTCGACCGAAGCGCCACCGGCCAGCGCATCCTGGATGCTGTTCACGCGGTCGAAGGCGGCGTCGGCGGCCTTTTCGGCGGCGACTTCCTGGCGCAATTCCTCGCGCACTTCGGCCAGGGCGCGCGTGGCACCGGCCTGGATTTCCGTCACATGCAGCACGTGCCAGCCGAAGGGCGTGCGCACCGGCGTGGACACGCCATTGGCATCCAGCGCGAAGCCCGCCGTTGCCAATGCGGGCAGCGGCAGGGCGCCGCGCTCCACCACGCCCAGGTCGGTCCAGGTGCCGCCGGCTTCGCGCACCGCGGCCTCCACCGGCGCGTCATCGGCGCTGCCCACCCAAAGCTCGGCGATGCGGAGCGCGGCTTCTTCGGTGGTCATCAGCGCCTGCAACAGGCGGCGGCGTTCGGGCGTTTCGTAGCGCGCGCGGTTCGCGGCGTAGGCCTCCTCGATCTCGCGGTCGGAGACCTCCATCTGCGGCACCAGGATGGCGGCGTTCAGCAGGCCCACCGACACCTCGCGCAGCTCCGGGCGGCTGAAGCGATCGGCGTTGTTTTCGTGGAAACGCGTGAGCTGCGCCTCGGTCGGTGCTTCGGGCTCCGGCGCATCGGCCACGCGCAATTCCACCAGGTTCACGCTGCGGCGTTCCAGCTGCCATGCCAGCAGGCGCTGCGCCGCCACGGGGGGCACCAGCGCGCCCGCGCGCACCGCGTTGAAGATCTGCTGCCGTGCCAGGTCGGCGCGCAGCATCTGCAACAGCCGGTCCTCGGTCAGGTCGTTCTGGCGCAGGAAATTATCGAAGGTCAGGCGCGAGAAACGGCCATCGGCGCCCTGGAAACCCGGGATCGACCAGATGTAGTCGCGCACCGCGGCGTCGGGGACGGCCACCCCCATGCGGTTCACTTCGCGGCCGACGACGCGGTCGATCACCAGGCTCTCCACGGCCTGTTGCGCCAGGATGGGGCGGATGCGGCCATCGACCTGGAAGCGGCCTTCGGTGGCGCGCTGCAGGCGCTGGATTTCGCGGCGCAGGCTGTCCTGCGCCTCGTCAATCTCGACCGGCGGTTGGCCATCGACGCGCGCGATCGCGGTCTCGCGCCCGATATTGCGCAGCATGTCCTCGATCCCCCAGACGGCGAAGGACAGGATCAGCAGCACGAAGAGGACCTTGGCGACCCAGGTCCCGGCCAGGGCGCGGAGTTTCATCAGCATTCCGCCCGCATAGCGAAGCCCGGGCCGCTTGCCAAACGCGCGCAGCCCGATCAAGCATGTTTCAGGAAGGAAAGCGGCTGATGACACCAGGGATTCGCCCGCTGATCGCGGGCAATTGGAAAATGAACGGCAACTGGCGCGGCGCACGCCGGCTGGCCGATGCGGTGCGTGACATGGCACCGGGGCTGGGGGCGCGTCTGCTGCTCTGCCCGCCCTTCCTGCATGTGCAGGCGGTCGCCGCGACATTGCTGGGCAGCACCGTCGCGGTGGGCGGGCAGGATTGCCACCCCGCGGGCCATGGCGCGCATACCGGTGATATCGGCGCGCCGATGCTGCGCGATGCGGGCGCCACACATGTCATTCTGGGCCATTCCGAACGCCGTGCCGATCATGGCGAGTCGAGCGCCCTGGTGGCCCGCAAATGCGAGGCCGCGCTGGAAGCCGACCTGATCCCGCTGGTCTGTGTGGGCGAAACCCAGGCGGAACGCGATGCCGGCCGCGCCGAGGAGGTGGTGGGCCGGCAGCTCTCGGAAAGCCTGCCTTTGGGCTTCATCACCGCCGGCGGTATCGTGGCCTATGAGCCGGTCTGGGCGATCGGCACCGGCCGCACGCCCACCGAGGCCGACATCGCCGCCATGCACAGCTTCATGCGCCGCCATCTGAGCCAGGAATTCGGCCCGACCGCGCAGATGACGCGACTGCTCTATGGCGGCTCGGTCAAGCCGTCCAATGCGGCGGCGATTCTGGCGCTGCCGGATGTCGATGGCGCGCTGGTCGGCGGGGCCTCCCTGGTGGCCGAGGATTTCCTGGCCATTGCCCGCGCGGTGCCAGAGGGCTAAACGGCCCGGATCATGTCGACCGTCCTTCTCGTCCTGCACCTGTTCGTCACCCTGGCCCTGATCGGCGTCGTGCTGGTCCAGCGCAGCGAGGGTGGGGGGCTTGGCATCGGCTCCTCCCAGGGCATGGGCGGCTTCATGGGCGGGCGCGGCACGGCGAACCTGCTGACGCGCACCACCGCCATCCTGGCCACCGTGTTCTTCGCGCTGTCGCTGCTGCTGGCGGTGCTGGACCGCGGCGCCGTGCAGCAGCGTTCCATCCTGGATGCGCCGGCGGCGGTGCCCGCGATACCGGCCCTGCCGGCGCCCGCAACCAATTGATGGCCCCCAAGCGCCGGGTGTGCGCCTGGCTTTCGTCGCGCATTAGGCGCGCTCTTTCATAGGGTTTATGGCGGCGCCGGCCGCCTGCAGCGTGATCCCGTAACTCGGGATGACGTTGTAGGAGTTTGGCCAGAATGATTGACCGCGTCGGCGATTCCGCCTTTGCGGATCATGCCCCAGCGGCCTGATAGGCGACGCCAGTGCCGGTCTTGGGCTGGCGAGAGGCGGGAGACCGCCTCAGCCCACCCCACGCAGCGCGACCAGCACGCCGTTATCCGCCATGTAGTAGGCACTGCCATTGCTGATGGCCGGCGCGATCTGCGCCCCGGCCGGCATGCGCAGCCGCGCGCCGATCTCGCCATCGGTCGCTTCGAGCTCGAAGAGCTGCGCATGGCTGCCGGCCAGCAGCAGGCGCCCACCGGCCAGCACCGGCGGGCCCCAGGTGATGCGGCCGCGGTTGCGCCGCTCATCCTCGAAACGGGGCAGCTGCGTGATCCAGCGCACGCGG
>JAIXVH010000249.1 GCA_027483125.1 Acetobacteraceae bacterium
CAGCACCATGTCAAAGCGGTAGCCCAGCGCCCATTCGGGCTGCGTGATGTCCAGGTCGAAGGCAGCAATCAGCCGGTTGCGCGCGGCTTCATCGGCGGTGGCGTTGAAGATCGGGTCCAGCGCCAGCAGCGGGTCGCCGGGGAAATACATCTGCGTGATCATCCGCTGCGCGAAGCCCGCTCCATGGATGCCGAAATGGATATGCACCGGCCGCCAGGCATTGGCGTGGTTGCGCCATGGATAAGCGCCAGGGCGGATCGTCGTGACGGACCAGCGCCCGTCATCATCGGTGAAGACCCGCGCCTGGCCCTCGAAATTCGGGTCCAGCGGAGCATCATGCTGGTCGCGCGCATGGGCGTAGCGGCCGGCGGCATTGGCCTGCCAGATTTCCAGCATGGCGCCGCGCACGGGGCGGCCGTCTTCGTCACGCAGCTGGCCCGCGACGATGATGCGTTCGCCGATCGCCTCGCGCCCGTTGAGCTTCGTCATGTCCAGGTGCTGCGGATAGTGGGCGGGCGTGAAGCGTGGCGCCGATGTTTCCGTCAGCGTGTGCGGGATGCGGATGGGCGCGTGCCGGGCGTGGCGCTTATGCGTGCTGCCATAGCCGGGCGCGTCCATCGGCGGCATCTGGCCGGGTGCGGGGTGGCGATAGCCCAGGGGGTGATTGTCACGCATCTGATTCACGCTCCGCTCCTCGCTGCGCTGCGGTGCTCCACGATCAGATGCGTCACGACAGAACCTCCTTCACGATCTTCAGCGCGTGGTTGGCGCGCGGCACGCCGGCATAGCTCGCGACATGCAGCATGGCTTCGGCGATCTCGTCGCGCGTCACGCCGGTATTGGCGGTGGCGCGCACATGCAGGCGGAATTCCTCATCGAGGCCAAGGGCAGCCAGCATGGTCAGGGTGATCAGGCTGCGCTGGTGGCGCGACAGGCCCGGCCGTGTCCAGACCCGGCCCCAGACGCCTTCCAGGATGAAGTCGCGGAAGGGACGGTCGATCTCGGTCAGGTTGGCTTCGCTGCGATCGACATGCGCATGGCCCAGCACCGCGCGGCGCACCGCCATGCCGGCATCCGCGCCGCGTGCGGCAAGGCCCGCGAGGTGGCCCAGCAGCGCGTCGGTCATCGCCGCTTCCTGCTCGAAGCAGGGGATATGCGCGGCCCCTTCGATCTGGACGTAACGCGCACCGGGGATATGCGCGACAATCGCATGTGCCTTGGCCGGTGTGGTGCTCGGGTCCTGCGCACCGCAGACCACCGTGGTCGGGCAGGTGATGGCGCCGGGCACGGAGCAATCGCGCAGCGCCGCGGCACAGCCGGCATAGCCCGCGACATCGGTGGCCAGCACCATCCGTGCCAGCCCGCGTGTGGACGCCAAGGACTGGTCCACTGCCCAATTGGCGATCACGCTGTCCACGATGCTGGCCATGCCGTCGCGCTGGATCGCGGCGATGCGCCCCGCCCAGCGTTCGCGCGGCGGGAAGTCCAGCGCGGTGTCGCACAGCATCAGCGAGAGCACGCGCGCGGGTGCGGCGGTGGCCATCTCCATCGCGATGCGCCCGCCGATGGACAGCCCCGCGACATGGGCGGATGCGATGCCAAGCGCGTCCATCACCGCCAGCGCATCACCGGCCAGCATGGCCATGCTGTATTCGCCCGGCCGAGGCTCGGACAGGCCATGGCCCGGCAGGTCGATCGCCACCACCCGATGCGTGCGCGCCAGCGCCGCGCGCTGCGGCGCCCACATGGCCGATGACGCGCCGAGGCTGTGCAACATCACCACCGCCGGCGCGCCGGGCGGGCCTTCATCCGTATGCGCGAGGACCGCACCGGCCACTTCCAGAAACCTCACGTCAGCACCCCCACAAGCCACAGCGACAGCGCCGGGAACAACACCAGCAGCACCAGGCGCAAAAGGTCGGCAGCCAGATATGGCAGCACGCCGCGATAGGTCTGCGCGATCGGCACCTGCCGCGCGATGGACGAAATCACGAAGACGTTCAACCCGATGGGCGGGGCAGTCAGCCCAATGCCGACCACCGCCAGCACCATGATGCCGAACCAGATCGCCACCTCTTCGCTGGTCATGCCGAAATCGAGCGCCGTCATCACCGGGAAGAAGACCGGCAGCGTCAGCAGGATCATCGCCAATTCATCCATGACGGCGCCCAGGATCAGATAGGTGACCAGCAGCGCCACCAGCACGCCATAGGGCGGAAAGCCCTGGTCGGTGACCCACATCGCCAGCAGATCCGGCGCCTGGGTCAGCGCAAGGAAGGCGTTGAAGATCTCGGCCCCCAGCAGGATCGCGAAGATCATCGCCGTGGTCTCGGCGGTGGAGAGCAGCGCGGATTTGATATCAGCCCAGATCAGCGAACGCCGCACCAGCCCCACCAGCAGCACTGCGATGCAGCCCACGGCTGCACTCTCCGTCGGCGTGAAGACGCCGCCATAGATGCCGCCCACCACGGCCAGCGCGATCAGCATGACCGGGATCACGTTGCGGAAGGCGCGCAGCCGTTCCGCGGTGGACAGCACAGGTCCAGGCGGCGCCAGTTCCGGGCGGCGGCGCACCACGATCCAGATCACGGCCAGGTACATCAACGTGGCCAGCACGCCCGGAATCGCGGCGGCCATGAACAGCTTGGCGATGTTCTGTTCGGTGGTGATGGCATAGACCACCAGGATCACGCTGGGCGGGATCAATATGCCCAGCGTGCCGCCCACCGCGATGGTGCCGGCGGCGAAGCCGGGGTTGGTCTTGTAGGCCAACATCTCCGGCAGCGCCGCGCGGCCGAAGGTGGCGGTGGTGGCGACCGAACTACCGCACACCGCACCGAAGGCCGCCGAGGCACCGATCACCGCCATGGGCATGCCACCCGGCCTGCGCCCCATCACCGCATTGGCGGCCGCAAACAGGTCACGCGCGAGGCCACCGCGTTCGGCCAGCGCGCCCATCAGGATGAACAGCGGAATGATCGACAGCGTGTAGTTGGCAAACAGGTGGTACGGCGTGGTCTTCAGGTAATTCAGCAGCGCGTTCTGATCCAGGATGAACCAGTAGCCGCCGGCACCCGCCAGCATCATCGACAGCGCGATCGGCGCGCGCAGCACCAGCAGTGCCATCAGCGCAGCGAACCCCCACAGCGCCAGGACGAATTCAGGCGCCATCAGCGCTCCCCTTCAGCAACCGCGGCACCCAGAGCAGCGCGATCACCGCCGTCAACGCGAAGCACACCGAACCCAACATGATGGCCCAGCCATAAGGCATCGCCAGCAGGCCGATGGTGCGCACACCGTTGCGCATCCCCTCCAGCCCGCCCAAGCCCATGCGCCAGGCCAAAAGCGCCATCACCGCCGCCCACACCAGGTGCCAGAAGGCGTCGATCACGCCGTTCACGCGCGCGGGCAGCCAGCTTGTAAAGCTGTCCACGAAGATGTTGGAACGCCGCAGCGTGCCGAGTGCGAGGAACGCCATCACCGCGACACCGCAGGCCACCGAGACCATCTCGAAATCGCCGCGCACCGGCTGGCTGGTCAGCCAGCGCGACAGGCCCGAGACCACAGTCAGCGCGGAAGCCGCCAGCAGCAGCAGCCCCCCCGCCATCGCCAGCATCCGGGCGAGGCGGGCGAAGACCCCTGCTTCGCTCAAGTCACGCCCTGGCCGAATTGCGCGATCAGCGCGCGCGCCTCTTCCAGCAATTCACCGCCATTGATGTTGCGCTCGCGCATGGCCGCGATCCAGGCATCGATCACCGGCTGCGTCTGGCGCTGCCAGCGGTTCCGCTCATCGTCGGAGAGTTCGATGATGGCATTGCCGCGGCGGCGGACCATCTCCTCCACGCGCGGGCCTTCCTGGTCCCAGGGCACGGCGGCCATGCGGGCGGCGGCCATGCCGGAATTCGCATCCAGCACCGCGCGCAGATCGGCCGGCAGGCCCTCATAGCGGGCCTTGTTCATCGCGAGGATGAAGGTCGCGATGTAGAAGGTCGGGCTGCCCGCGATCTCGGTGTGGTTGCGCAGCGTCTCATGCAGGCGGATCGAGGGCACCACCTCCCATGGCACCACGGCGCCGTCGATGGTGCCCTGCGCCAGGGCTTCGGGGATCTGCGGCACCGGCATGCCGATGGGGGCCGCACCCAGGGCACGCAGCGCCTCGCCGGCCTGGCGGGTGGGGAAGCGCAGGCGCAGGCCTTGCATATCCTCCATGCGGCGCACCTCGCGACGCGCATGCACCACACCCGCATCATGCCCCCAGGCGGTGATGATGTGGGTGTCCGCGTATTCCTGCCGCATGCGGCGGTCGAACAGGGTCTGCACCGCCTGCACATTCACCGAGGCGCGCTTGTGCGAGACGAAGGGCAGCTCGAAGGCCTCGATGCGCGGGAAGCGACCCGGCGTATTGCCCGGCAGCGTCCAGATGATGTCGACCACACCGTCGCGCGCCTGATCATAAAGCTGCGGCGGCGCGCCACCCAACTGCATGGAGGGGAAGATCTGCACGCGCAGCCGGTTGTTGGAATCAGCCGCGATTTTCTGCGCCCAGGGCATCAGGAAGTGCCGGTGCACATTGGACACCGCGGGCAGGAAATGGTGCAGGCGCAGCGTCAATTCCTGCGCCCGCGCGCCGGTGGCGGCCAGCAGCGCCGGCGTTGCCAGCATGATGGTGCGACGGGTGGTCATTGGATGGGGCCTCCCAGCCTCGTGTTTCTGC
>JAIXVH010000302.1 GCA_027483125.1 Acetobacteraceae bacterium
GAGAGCGGCTTCGCCACGCCGATGGCCTAGCTGACCTGGATGGTGCACCGGGCGGCCAGGCCGGCGGCGACGACGTTCTTCGCCACATAGCGCGCGGCATAGGCGGCCGAGCGGTCCACCTTCGTGGGATCCTTGCCGGAGAAGGCGCCGCCGCCATGCGGGGCCGCGCCGCCATAGGTGTCCACGATGATCTTCCGGCCGGTCAGGCCGCAATCGCCATCCGGGCCGCCGCTCACGAAGGTGCCGGTCGGGTTGATGTAGAGCTCGTTATCCGCGCACATCCAGCCGGCGGGCAGCGAGGTCTCGATCAGCGGCTTCACCATCGCCTTGATCTGCGCCTGGTCCAGGCCTTCCTCATGCTGCGTGGAGACCACGACCGAGGTGACGCCGACGGGCTTGCCGTCGATGTAGCGCAGCGTGACCTGGCTCTTCGCGTCGGGCAGCAGGCCCTTCACGGCGATGTCGCCATTGCGGCGCATCTCGCTGATGCGGCGCAGGATCAGGTGCGCGTAGTAGAGCGGCGCGGGCATCAGGTCGGGCGTCTCGGTGCAGGCATAACCGAACATGATGCCCTGGTCGCCGGCGCCTTCGTCCTTGTTGCCGGCCGCGTCCACGCCCTGGGCGATATGCGCGGATTGCGCATGCAGGTGGCATTCCACCCGGGCGTTCTGCCAGTGAAAGCCTTCCTGCTCATAGCCGATGTCATGGATGGCCAGGCGCGCCTTGTGCATCAGCAGTTCCGGCGTGATGTAGCCGGGGCCGCGCACTTCGCACGCGATCACCACGCGGTTGGTCGTCACCAGCGTCTCACAAGCGACGCGCGCATAGGGGTCGGCTTCCAGGAAGGTGTCCAGAACGGTGTCGCTGATGCGGTCCGCCACCTTGTCGGGGTGGCCTTCGGAAACGCTTTCAGACGTGAAAAGGTATTCGCCCTTGTCGCGCATGGCTTGGTTCGGCCTCTTGTCGCTGGAAGCCGGGCTTCACCCCGGCATGGTGCCGCCAAACCGGCGGGCGGGCGGTGTTTGGCAGCGCGGGCGTAATGGGTCAAGGCGGGGAGAGCATGGCCCCCTGGCGCAGCAACTCGGCCCGCACCTTGGCCGCATCCGGCCCCAAGGCGGCTGCGACGCCGGCGGCCTGCCCTGTGGCCAGCGACGTGCCCATGACGCGCATCGAGGCGCCGGCCATCCGGTCACCATCCGCACAGCGCCCGGCGGCGAAGAGATTGGGCGTGTCGGCGCTGTGCAGGCAGCGCAGCGGAATCGGATAGGTGCCGCGGTCCGGCGGATAGGCGAAGCTCGATGACCAGTCCGCACGCTCATGCCATTCAGCGCCCCAGCAGCCGAGCGCGATGGTGTCTTCGTACTGCTCGCGGGCCTGGATGGCGTCCCAGGTCAGTTGGTGCCTGGCATTCACATGCCGGCTCTCGCGCGTGCCGAAATCAGGGCCGGTCTGGGCCAGCCAGGCACGCTCCCAGCCGGGCAATGCACGCAGCAAGGCCAGGTATTCCCAAGCCTGGGCGCGGGCGGCACGCTCGGCGGCCGCGATGCTGCGGGCATCGCGCGCGTCATGGTCTTCGCTGGCCAGGTACAGGACCACATCGCCGCTGATCGGCAGGCGTGCTACGACGCCGCTGGTCTTGGTGATGCGCGCGCCGCCGGCCTTGGCTGTGTCGAGAACGGCGCGGATGGCCGCGGCGCCGATTTCCGCATCCGGTGCCAGGCCCGAGAACCGCGTGGCCAGCGTGCCCAGATTGACATGCCCATGATTGCCATAGCGCGTGGACGCGCCGGCCAGATGCGCCAGATCCCCATCGCCGGTGCAATCGACAAAGCCGCGCGCGGCGGCACGATGCGGCCCGCTGCGGTCATGCCAGGTGATGGCAGTGACGCGGTCGGCCACACGCTCCGCGCCGGTGATCTGCGCGTGCAGCAACACATCCACGCCGGCCGCGGCCACCGCATGATCCAGCACGCGCTTCAAGGCCTCCGGGTCGAACACCTGGAACACGCCGCGATGGCGCGTGACAGAGCCCAGGGCACCAAGCTTTTGCAGCCCTTCCAGGATCGGCGTGGCCACGCCATGCACCACGCGCTGCGGCTGCTCAGCCAAGGTGTAAAGGCCGCAATAGGTCACGACACCACGCATGGTCGCGGCCCCACCCAGGCACCCGGCGGCCTCGACCAGCAACACCCGCGCACCAGCCTGGGCGGCCCCGATCGCGGCACCAATACCGGCATGACCACCGCCAGCGACGATGACGTCGTATTGGCTCATGGCGGCGCCGCCAGGACCTTGTCGCGGTAGTTGCAATGCGCGAGTGCCACGCAGCGCCAGCAATCCGGCGCCCGCGCCTTGCACACATAGCGCCCATGCAGGATCAGCCAGTGATGCGCATCGCGCAGCAACTCGGGCGGACAGCGCGCGACCAGACGGTCCTCCACCTCCCGCGTGGTCTTGCCGGGTGCCAGGCCGGTGCGGTTGCCGATGCGAAAGATATGCGTGTCCACCGCCATGGTGGCCTGTCCGAAGAACACGTTCAGCACCACATTCGCGGTCTTGCGGCCGACACCGGGCAGGGCCTCCAGCGCCTCGCGCTCGCCCGGCACCTGGCCGCTATGGCGTTCCACCAGCTGCGCGGCCAGTGCTGCGAC